>NZ_CATQFV010000026.1:0-7405 GCF_958267435.1 Neisseria benedictiae | reverse complement strand
ATACGCCTACGACCCGTTCGGAAGACGCCTTTCCAAAGAACGCCAAGACAAACTCGCCCGGACGAGCACCGAGCCGAAACGCACCCACTTCGTCTGGGACGGAACGCGATTACTTCAGGAGTACACCTACAAAGGCAGCTACACCTATATCTACACCGACCAAGACAGCTACGAACCGCTGGCGCAAATCTTTGACAACGCCAAAGACAGCAAACAATACCTCGCCTATTTCCACAACGACCAAATCGGCATCCCGCGTGAGATGACCGACATCCACGGCAATCTGTTGTGGTACGGCGAATACACCGCCTGGGGTCGTCTGAAAAAGGACGGGCGTGTCTATCAGAACGCCCATCAGCCGTTCAGACTGCAAAACCAGTACTTCGATGAAGAGACCGGGCTGCACTATAATTTTTTCCGTTACTATGAACCAGATGCTGGTAGATTCATTAATCAAGATCCGATTAGATTAATTGGTGGAGATAACCTATATCAGTTTGCTGATAATATACAAAAGTGGAATGACCCATTAGGTTTGTGGAGAAGGAATGCTTATCTTGGTAGAACACCATCTAAAGTTTCAGCAACTGGTCGTGCTGTTATGAAGCGTATGCTTCGTGATAATTTAATTACAGGTATTACAGAAAAACAAATAGATGCTTTAACTCGTACCTCCCAAATTCCCAAAGATGCAAAATTTAAAGATGTGGATGGTAAAGAATATTCTTTACGAGGAGCGCATATGGGACACAATCCAGAAGATGCCGTCGACTATTGGAATAGGTGTGGTCGTTATTATGGAGCTAAATCCAAGCCTGTTAGGGATTGGATGTTAAATCCTGATAACTATAGGTTGGAATATGGACCAGGAAATTGTTCACGTGGTGGTAAAAGTAAATCACGATATAAGAAACCTCGAAAACCAAGAAATGGTAAAGTACCTAAAGGTTGTTAATTGCTAAATATTTTAAGAAATAAAAGGAATAGTTATGTATTTAGAAGAGCAAAATTCAGATTTAAATGATGAAATTAATGATCTAATTTGTTTATCAAATGATTTGACAAGTATCGAAGATAGATTAGCTGTCAAACTAAAAGCATGGAATTTAATTCCTGAACCTAAGATAAATTGGGTCGAACCAACTTCTTCAGTCGCTAATGGTATTTCTGGAGTTTATGAGGAAAAAGGGGATTACAAAGCAGCATTAGAATGGGTACTACTTGCCTTAAAAGCTAGAGAAATAGAGCCTGATGCAAGTATATTTTGTGATGCAGGTGCAATATATTTTGAGCTTGGTGATATGGACAATGCCTATAAATACTTTCATCTTACGTATAATGAACTTCGTTATCAGCCATTTTCATATCGAGATAGGAAATATTGGCAATTTTATAAGCAACGTAAAGAAGAATTAAATCCTAAGAAAAAAGCCAAAAAGTAAGATTCGATATTTTCAGACGACCTCAAAACCTTCTTTGAGGTCGTCTGAAACATTTGTTCTTTAACAACCTGATCTACCGCCAGTTGCCCAACGGCGAAAACCAATATTACCAATACGATTTAGAAAACCAACTCGTCCGCGCCGAAATCAAAAAGCCCGCCGGCAACACCGAGATCTGGGAATACGCCTACGACCCGTTCGGCAGACGCCTTTCCAAAGAACGCCAAGACAAACTCTCCTGGACGAGCACCGACCCCAAACGCACCCACTTCGTCTGGGACGGCAGCCGCCTGTTGCAGGAGTACACCTACAAAGGCAGCTACACCTATATCTACACTGACCAAGACAGCTACGAACCGTTGGCGCAAATCTTTGACAACGCCAAAGACGAAACCCAATACCTTGCCTATTTCCACAACGACCAAATCGGCATCCCGCGCGAGATGACCGACATCCACGGCAATCTCCTATGGTACGGCGAATACATAGCTTGGGGCCGTCTGAAAAAGGATGAGCGGGTTTACAAGAACGCGCATCAGCCGTTCAGACTTCAAAATCAGTATTATGATGAAGAGACGGGGCTGCACTATAATTTTTTCCGTTACTATGAACCTGATACGGGTCGTTTCATCAATCAAGATCCAATTGGGTTGTTTGGTGGAGATAATCTATATTCATTTGGTAATCAAGTATTGGATTTTATCGATCCACTTGGTTTAAAAATTTATGGCCATAGAAAAAACGGAACATTTAGGAAAAAACCTGGACCGAAATCCAAGAAGAAAAGCGCGGGCAAAGGGGAATGTATCCAAAATAAAAAAGATGGTGATGCTCGCGAAGCCTTACATAAACAAGACTTGGATGCCAAATATGGAGCTGACCGTATATTGAGTCAGAAACACTTGAGAAATAAAAAGGGCGAAATTGTTAGCGACCCCTTGACAGGTGAATCTCGCAAACTTGATTTTGTGATTAAGGGAGCTGGTAAAGATGGTGGTGCTCATGCTCAAGAGGTAACCAGTCTGACTGCGTCTAAGACAGCACAAGCTCTAAAAGAAGGTCGAATCAGAGATGCAGGTGGGGTGTATGTCAGAGACGGAAAATCCTTGATTAAAGTTGATGGATTGTCTGAAATTGTCCGATTACCATAGGAGATAATATTATGGATTTTGTTTTATTTGATCACCAACTATTATTGAACAGAAGTAACGATATTGATTATAAAGAAGGTATTATAAAATCAACTATTTCATTAATGAATTTTCTTAAAAAAAATGATTTACTCATAGGTATTGATCCTTTTAATGAGGACGGTTCTATTAAAGAAAATATCGTTATTAGAAAGTCTAACGTAACTGATGAAGGATTCCAATTATTTGTTAAACCAGTAAATAATTGGTGGAATGCTTTGGATAGGGGAACTTCTCCCGAGAAAGTTACTATTTTGGAGAATGGATTGAAAAAAATTCGTGCTGCGAAAAAGTAATTTTATATTTTCAGACGGCCTCAATATCTCTTTTGAGGCCGTCTGAAACATTTGTTCTTTAAAAATTTCTCATCCATACACTGGGCAACCTGATCTACCGCCAGCTGCCCGACGGCGAAAACCAATATTACCAATACGATCTCGAAAACCAACTCGTCCGCGCCGAAATCAAAAAAGCAGCGGGCAATACCGAAATCTGGACATACGCCTACGACCCGTTCGGACGCCGCCTCTCGAAAGAACGCCAAGACAAACTCGCCTGGACGAGTACCGAGCCGAAACGCACCCACTTCGTCTGGGACGGCAGCCGCCTATTGCAGGAATACACCTACAAAGGCAGCTACACCTATCTCTACGCCGACCAAGACAGCTACGAACCCCTAGCCCAAGTCTTCCGCAACAACCAAGACGAAGCGCAATACCTCGCCTATTTCCACAACGACCAAGTCGGCATCCCGAAAGAGATGACCGACATCCACGGCAATCTTCTCTGGTACGGCGAATACACCGCTTGGGGTCGTCTGAAAAAGGATGAGCGGGTTTACAAGAATGCGCATCAGCCGTTCCGACTGCAAAACCAGTATTATGATGAAGAGACCGGGCTGCATTACAACCTGATGCGCTATTATGAGCCTGAGGCCGGGCGGTTTGTGAATCAGGATCCGATTGGGCTGTTGGGGGGTAGTAATCTTTATTGGTTTGCGCCTAATGTACTGGGATGGATTGATCCTTCTGGTTGGGCTAGAACGGAAACTATTGATCCTCCATGTGATATTAAACACAAGTTTCGATTATTGGCTAGATTCCGCAAACGTAAAAAAATGCCTAAGGCAGGGTCTGAATTGGATGCGCATACAGCTGCTCGTTTAGAAATCGGTGGTCGAGTATTTTATGGACATAATGGACACGGAATAGATACTACTTTTGACAAAGTCAATGCTATTACTAAGACACATGCAGAAGGGCATGTTACTCAAAGAGCTTTAAATGCTGGTATGAAAGGTAAAGCAAAAACAGCTGATATTTATGTTGATAGAGAATTATGCCCTTCATGTGGTAGAAACAATGGTATTGGTTCGTTAGCTAGAGAGTTAGGGCTTGAGTCAATTAATGTACATACACCTAGTGGAAGCAAAAGATATTTCCCACCTAAATAAGGAAGTTATTATGGAAATTACTTTGGATAACTGGAATGGATCTCATTGTAAGGAAGAGGTTTATCATATTAATTCCTCGGAAAGACTTTTAGAAATTTTAGAAAAATTAGATGCTAAGCAACATACTCTTGTAAATTTAGTTTTATCAGAAGAAAACTATTTAATGATTGGTGGAGGGGGAGGGAAATATGTTGTAACAGGTGGAGAAAATGGCATCATTTTTAATTTAATAAACTCTAACGAAGGAAGTACCTCAAAAATAGAATTAAATACGGGAGGGCAAATTGGCTTGTTTGAGTCTAAATATATTTTATCTAAAGAAATAGCATTCAAATGTGCTGTAAAATGTTTGACTATGGGATGTATTCCACAAAACGATTTAGATTTATCCTGGGAAAAATATTAAAGCAAACCCAGTAAGTTGGTTGAATTAAGGCAAAACCAAACCATAGGGTAGTTTGAAACATAACTTTCAGATGACCTTCGTTTGATTCCTTACGGATAAGCAAGCCGTAGCCCACACAAAACCTTTAGTTTTGACGTAGCAACTGTATTTTTCACCCCGTCGGGCAAAAATACCAAAACTCAAATCAAGCTGTTCGGATACCGTTCTCGGTGATACCGTTCCCGGCAAAGTAATCACGCATCCGGGCATTCAATATCGTCAGCAGTTTGCGCATACATGCCGTAACGGCAACCTTATACGGCTTACCCTTGGACAGCAGGCGTTGATAGAAATCCCGAATAAGCGGTTCAAAACGTGTCGCTACCACGGTTGCCATATACAGTGCCTTACGCACCGCAGACCTTCCGCCGAAGCAGCGGCTTTTGAATTTGGTTTCCCCACTCTCCCTCGGGTGTGGGGCAATACCGACCAAACTCGCTATCCGTTTGTGTGACAGCCGTCCCAATTCGGGCAGCATCGCCATCAGCGTAGCCGTCGTTGTCGAACCGATGCCTTTGATCTGCTCTGCCACTTGGGCTTTGCCGTCAAAATGCGTGTGGGTGTGGTCGTCAATTTGTTTGTCCAATTCGTCAATCAGCCGGTCAAAATGGGCAATCAGTTGTTTGACGCTTTCGACTTGCGTTTCGTGAACCTGATGCAGACGGTTTTTCTCGGCAGTCCGCATATCCACCAGTTGGTTGCGGCGGTTGACCAATGCTTCCAACACTTCTTCCGCTTCGGTGGGCGGGTGGTAGAGCATGGTTTGCCAACCTTCTTTCTGTGCCGTCATCTGTGCGAAGAAGGCGAGCATTTTGGCATCTTTGCATCGGTTTTGGTCAGCGACTGTGATTGGGCAAACTGATGCGTCTGACGAGGGTTGGCGATAATCACGGCTATGCCTGCACGGTGGATAGCCTTGACGGCGGGGACTTCGAGACCGCCGGTGCTTTCCATGACGACGAGGGCGACGTTGTGTTTTTTAAGGTATTCGACGGTATGGGTGATCCCTTTGGGGTTGTTGGTTTCGGTTTTGGTTTTAGACAAAGACGAAACGGCGATGGCGAAGTTTCGTTTGGCGATGTCGATGCCTGCGTAATTGTGTTGGATACTCATCATAAACCTGCCTTGCATTCGGTTGTGTTGTCTGGCAACTGTCCGGTTGTGTCGATGGCGCTCCCTGAGCTACGTGACGGTTGTTTGCCTTGGGTGTGTACGGGTGGCGGCCGGGCGGTTTGTTGCTATGATACGGAAGTTCCGATATACAAGGGTGTGTGGCTCTGCCACGCACGCGGTCGGTTGGATATGCAGGCTACGGCTTGCTGAAAATGGGGGGGCAGGCTGCGTTGAGGGTTATAAAGATTTCAGATGACGTTTGAGGTCGTCTGAGAGGGTTGGGTTAGCGGGTAGGTTGGGTTACCAAACCCAACAAAACGGGAGAGTACGGTTTTGTTGGGTCTAGACCCAACCTACGCTTGCTTACTAGGTTAAAAATTAACGATATTTAGGACGTGTGTTCGAATTTTTATTCGAGTAGCAGAATTTTGAAGGCTTTTTAAATCTTTAACAAGTTCGGGATCTGTATTAAATTGTATTTTGGCTTCTCCTGCTGATTTATTATCATGTAATCTAACATAGAAAAGAACATTAAATCTACTATTTGAAGTAAATTTTTCTTGACTATTTTTATAAAAAAATATTTCTTTTACATTTCCTGACGCAATTACCTCCGTAGCAATTACACTATATTTTCCTTCGTTTTTAACAGAACAAGATATTTGAATAACCTTTTTCTTATCAATGCGAAAATTTTCATTTCGCGTGCAGGTTTCAATTTTTATTTTTGGTTGGAATGTATTATCTAAAAGTAAGCTAATATTTTTATCACGCTCTGTTGCTTTAAACTGTTGGATACTCAATTTCAAGTTAGAAATATCAGCTTGCAATTTCAAGGTTTCGTTTTGAAATCTTTCTCTATCAAGGGAAATTCTTTCTTTTTCATTCTCTAATGTTGGCTTTGATATCTTCTCGTATTGAAAATATAAGCTTCCAAAAGAAATTAGACCACCTACAAATGCTCCAACAATAGCCGCATAAACTTCATTACTCATTTTCAATACTTTCTATTTCAATGAATTACAGAGTAATCTTCAAATATTTCCCAGTATAACTGATTTTTGCTTTCACCACATCCTCCGGCGTTCCACAAGCAATAATCCTTCCTTCCCCATCACCTCAGTTTTAATCACGTCCAGATTATGCTCGATAATCACAATCGAGTTGCCTTTGCCTTTCAGACGGCCTGAGACCTTTGCAAAAAAGCCCTTCCCCCGACAGCAGAAACCCAAAAACAGGTTTTCGGCTGTTTTTATTTCAAATACCTCCTGATTTTACCCAAATATCCCCTTAATCCTCCCTGGACACCTGATAATCAGGCATCCGGGCCGCCTTTTAGGCAGCAACAGGCGCACTTAGCCTGTTGGCGGCTTTCAACAGGTTCAAACACATCGCCTTCAGGTGGCTTTGTGCACTCACTTTAATCAGCCCGAAATAGGCTGCCCGGGCATAGCGGAATTTACGGTGCAGCGTACCAAAGCTTTGTTCGACCACATAACGGGTTTTCGACAAATATCGGTTACGTTTGGTTTGCGCTTCCGACAACGGATGTTTACGGTGGGCTTTGCGCATAATGCCGTCCAGTAACTGATGCTCTTTTAGATGTTTCTGGTTTTCCTCACTGTCATAGCCTTTGTCGGCATAGACGGTCGTGCCTTCGGTTATCCCTTCCAACAAAGGCGACAGGTGGTTGCACTCATGGGTATTGGCTGGGGTGATGTGCAGTTTCTCGATATAGCCTTCCTCATCGGTGCGGGTATGT
>NZ_CATQFV010000025.1:0-119816 GCF_958267435.1 Neisseria benedictiae | reverse complement strand
AAAGTGCAAGGGAGTTGCAAATAATGCAATAAATTGCCAAAGTTTTTTCTCAGAAAATGCCGAGATTTTTCTCGGTGCGCTTCACTGTTTAACAGACCATTAAACGGGGATAAATTTGCGCAAAAGCTGATACAATTTCCTACGCTTCGGTGGTGCAAAAGCTGCCGTAAATTTGTGCAAAAGCTGCCGTCGCCTTACATTAATGCTGCGGCTCTGAAACCATACCGCCTTCATCAAAATCCGGCTCCGGTTCGTTTTGCAGCGTTTTACCGTTCAATTTCAACTGATTGTTTTTCAGAGAAATGGCAGTATCAATCTGGTCGCCGTTCAAAGTCAGATATTTTTCCCTCGCCATACTTTGAACCGTACTGTCCACCATCAGGCGCAAAGTCTCGTTGATGTCGTCAAGACTTGCCCTGCCTTCCGCCTCATCTTCGGCATTGACGCTGAAAATATTGCCTGCCTGACTGACCGCCAAATCTTCCAACATTTTTTGAGGAATACTCATTCTGATGTCTGCCTCGGTTTTCTTCAACATCAGTCCCAATTGGTTCAAATCTTCCTTCTTCATGTCTTTAAACATGATTTTTCCGCCCACATCAATTCTTCCCTGAGGCAGGGTGAAACGGAAAGTTTTGATATTTAGCACCGGGTCATGGGTAAATAATCCGGAAGCCTCGCCTTTGACTGCAGTAATCAAATCATTGCGGATTTGTTCTTCAGTCATTTTTTTGGCAGAAATTTGTGCAAACTTGCGTTTCAATACGGTTAAGGCAGAAGCATCGAGATGTTCGGCGGCGATATGGATATCCAGCGGGCCATATTTTTCATCGCCGTAAACCAGCGTGTCAAAACGGAACTGCCCTTCACTGTTGATAAATGAGCCTGATTCCCCGGTCTTGGTTGAAAAAGCCAGTTTGCCGACTTCGATTTTGGAAGGTGCGATGCTGCCGTTGGGATTGATAAACGCGCCAATCTGCAAATCGGTAACAAGATTGACCAGTTCGTTTAACTTGACGTTGTAATCGACACCCTCTTTCCATTCTAAGGAAAATTTTTCCAAGGTCAGATTGCTGCTGCCCAAAGCAAGCGGATTGATGCCGTCTGAAGTTTCCGAATCGAAATGCATTTTTTCAAACGCGGCATCGCCTTTATCTGCCAGCTTGATTTTAAACAAAGGGGCATCATAGCCGTTCCGGTAGCTTTTGAAACCTTTTTGATAAACCGTTTCCCCCGTCAGGCCTTCCCAGTGCAGCCTGATGCCCGACAGTTCTTCATAATCGAAGGCGGGAACACTGACTTCCATTTTACCGCTGCCGTTAAAATAAACGGTATTGGCAAGGGAAACCGGAGCTTGTTTTCCAAAAAAGCGTTCCAGAACTTTTTCCGTTTCAGGCGCGTATTTGAACTCGGTTTCAATGTGCGCCTGCGTGCCAAATCCGCCGGCAAAAGGACCGTGCGTGATATGGTTTACCAGCGTAACCGGCTGTTCCAACACTGTTCTCAGGTTATCCGGCAGGTATTTCTGCGCATTATGCAGCAATTCGGGTTTCAGACGGATGACCGTCGTTTCCGTAGAGGTAAACCAGCCACGGTCATATTGGTGCGATTCGACGGTCAAGAAGCCCGTTTCCTGCAATATTTTTTGCTGCTGCGTCAGGCTTTCTTCGGCTTTGACACCCAAATAATAAGGTGTACCCAAAGCAACGCCGAGCAATACTGCCGCAACCGAAATCAAAGGTTTTTTCATCACTTCAAACAAGCAGGTTTCAAAGGCACTAGAATAGCATTATTTAAGCGTATCCCGCCATATTTCTTTAAAAGAAATGCCGTCTGAAACCTGTTCGGACGGCATTTTCCGGATGCGGAGAAATCAGAAATCCAATTCCGCCTTCAGCCAGTAAGTGCGCGGCATACCGACGACGGCGAAGCTGCGGTCGAATTGTCCGCGCTGTACCTGCCAGTAGTTTTTGTTGAACAGGTTCTCCACCGAGCTGCTGACGGTCAAAGTATTTTTGCCCAGCTTGGTTTTGTAGCGCGCGCCTACGTCAACCAAAATGTAAGACGGGAAGGCGTATTGTTTTTTCGTATCTTGGTAAGACTTGCCGAAATACGAAACGTTGCCGTTCAAGGTCAAACCTTTGGCAAACGGGGTATCCCATTCCACGCCCGCTTTGGCAATCACGCGCGGGTTGGCAACTTGTACGCCGTTAACCAGCATATCGCGCGAATTCGGATAATTCTTCACGGTCGATTGCAAGTACATCAGGCCGAAAGTCGGACGCAGGGTTTTGTTTAACAGATTGGCATAGGCATTGAATTCGATACCACGGCTGCGTTCCATGCCTTGTTCATCTCCGTCTGCGCCGCCTTGCGCTTTATAGCGGGCGAAATCGGAATTGTTGCCATAAGTCAGGTTGCCTTTCTTATCGGTCTGACCGCGCCAGTATCCCGGGCGTTTGATTTGGAACGCGTTCAACGTCGTAACAAAATCGCCCCAGTTTTTGCGTACACCGATTTCAAACTGGCGGCTGACGCTCGGTTTAGCCAGCGTGGTGTTGCCTGTGCCGTCGTCTTTGATGTTGGCAGGCTCAAGGTCTTCCATATAGTTGCCGTAAACTACCAAATCGGGCTGCGGCACCCACGCCGCCATCAGCATCGGGCTGAAGCGTTTGGCATCAGCGCTCTGTGATTTTTTCTTGTCGGTGGATTCAACTGCTTGGAAACGACCGCCCAAGGTCAAGCGATATTTGTTGCCGGCAAAACCCAGTGTATCGGACAAAGCAAGGCTGTTGACTTTGATATTGACATCCTTGGTGGCGGTTTTCGCCCAAGAATTGGGATAGTCGGCTGTAAACGATGCCAATTGATGCTCAATATTTCCGTTTGCCTTCACTTCCGCCTTGTTTGTTCCGGCTGCACTACCATCGATCGTTGCACGTTGACGGATGATGCGGTCGAAAGCCGTACTCCAATTATGCGTAACCGGGCCGGTTTCAAATTCGCCGCGTGCGGTCAAGTTCATACTCAAGGTGCGGAAATATTGGTCGGTCAGTTTCGCCGTGCCGGTGTGGTATTGGTTGGCAGCCGTGCAGGTTGCGGTTTGGCTGCTCGCACCGCCTGTACCGCAAACGGTCGGGGAAATCAGCGTGCCGTAATAGCGCGCCTTGTTGTAGCCGATGCCGCCGGTAATTTGGGCATTGTCAAACGTATCCCATTCAAAGGTCAGCATATTGGTTTCGCCGACGGTATTTTGCCAGTTCCACGCAGGCAGCAGGTTGGTTTTGCCGTCGGGCGCGTCAAACAAGCGTCCGCCGGCATTTTGAATATCCTGAATACGCGCGCGGCCGCCGTTGGTTTTGCGTTTCGCGTAGATGGAATCGAATGCCACGCGCAGTGTTTCGCCGCGATAGTCGGCATTCAAGGCAAATTCTTTGTTGTCCTCGCTGTAACCGTGGCGCGGGGTGTCGCCGTGGCGCAGTTTGCCGTTGGCGCGCACACCGAATTCTTTGTTTTCGCCGAAGCGTTGGCCCAAGTCGAACGTACCTTGGGCGCGGCTGTTGCTGAAATAGCCCAAACCGATTTTGCGGTTGCCTTCATCGGCGGCTTTTTTGGTTTCGATATTGACGGAACCGGATACCGCGCCTTCGGGGTCCATGCCGTTTACGGCGGTGGACGCGCCTTTAATCAGCTGTGCGGAGCCGACTTGCACGCTGGCTGTGCCTTGCGTGCCGTACATACCCGCCAAACCGTTGACGCTGAATTGGCGCGCATCAAGCTGATAACCTCGGAAATACAGGCCGGTCAGCGTGTTGCTTTCGCCGCCGAACTGCCAAACGGAAGCGTCTTTTTTCGCTACGGCATCCACCAAAGTACGCGCTTCAGTATTGTTGAGGGCTTTTTCGTCGTAATTGACCACGGTAATCGGAGCGGTAAAGGCGTTGGCTTTGCCTAACACACCCAAATTCACACGGTCGCGCAAGTCGCCGTCGCTGGCGATGGAGTAAGAACGGGCGGCTTTGACGCGCTTGGCATCGGCACGGACATGAACCTGTCCGAGTTCGCCCTGCTGCGGAACATTGTCGGCGGCAGACGAAAACGCGCTCAAAATCAACAGCGGCATTAAGGCAAGTTTTTTGTTCATGAAAACGCTCTCTTTTTAAGTATTAAGGAATAAATATAAAAATAAACAAACTTGTCAGATATTCGAGCAGCAATTATATTTGATAATCACAACTATTACTGGAAAAACTCAATCAGGCGGAGTTATCTTACTGTTAAATATTGGTTTATTTTTTATTCTCCGGTGTCTGTTTTCTACCACAGCCGATTTAGCTTCCATCAAACTGCATTTAAATGACTGAGCTGGAAATGACAAATTGCACAGGTTTCTCCGTTTAATCAGATATGGGTTTCCATCCTCGGCAGTTTCGGACATTTGACCGTTTCCGCCTTCCTGCCCCCGCTGCCAATAAAAATGCCGTCTGAAATATCGGCACGATACTTCAGACGGCATACCCGCCCGTTTTCCCGCATTTCCGGGAGCGGGCTGAAATTTAAACGTGTGCGGAAATGATTTTCAACATTTGCGCCAGCACTTTGGGATTGGCAGCCACAATATCTCCGCTTTCCAGCCAGCCGTCTTCACCCGTCATATCGGTTACGATACCGCCCGCTTCCTGAACAATCAATGCGCCTGCGGCAATATCCCACGGTTTGAGGTTGAACTCGAAAAAGCCGTCAAAACGACCAGTCGCTACGGCGCACAAATCCAAAGAAGCCGCGCCTTCACGACGGCCGCCGGCGGTTTTTGCCAAAAAGTCTTTCAAAATCGCCAGATACTTGTCCATCATGCTTTGATCGACAACGGGGAAGCCCGTACCGATCAGGCAGCGGTTCAATTCGATGCGGTTGGAAACGCGGATGCGGCGGTCGTTGAGCAGCGCGCCTTTGCCGCGCGAAGCCATATAAACGTCGTTGCGTTCGGGGGCGTACACCAAAGCTTCCTGCAACACGCCTTTGTGCAGGAGTGCCATAGAGATGGCGTATTGGGGATGGCCGTGGAGGAAATTGGTCGTGCCGTCGAGCGGATCGATAATCCATTCGTATTCGGCAGCGGCTTCGCCGTGGGAGCCGCTTTCTTCGCAAGTGATTTTGTGGTGCGGATAGGCTTCTTTCAAAGCCTCAACCAGGATGATTTCGGAATTGCGGTCAACATCGGAAACAAAATCGTTGAAGGCTTTGCTGTCGGTTTTGACGGCATCGAGGTTGCCTGCGGCGCGTATCATCATCTGACCGGCACGGCGGGCGGCTTTAAAGGCTGTATTCAAAAACGGATTCATCAGATTTCCTTAAGGGTGGCATACCGCCGGTTCGGACGCGCAGTCCTTCGGAGCGGCAAAATCGGAGTTTATTTGGTTGGGGTAAACCCTGCCAAATCGGGTAAAATACCGCCTGACGCGTGTCTACTTCAGGCGCAACGTTAAATTTCCGACGTTGTTAAAGAACAGTTCAGACGGCATTTGACCGTCCGAACGAAAAAGACGGCGCATTATACCCTATTCCATTCCGACCGAAAACCGAACATGACTTCCGAAAAACCCGCCCTGCCCGCTTATCTGGACAACATCCGCATCGTCCTGACCCGCACCAGCCACCCCGCCAACATCGGCTCTGCCGCACGCGCAATGAAAACAATGGGTCTGCACAAACTGACCATCGTCGCCCCCAATCTGATGGCAACGCCGATGACGGAAAATCCGCCCGTTTTCAATCCCGATGACGTGCAAAGTTTTGCACTGCCTGAAGAAAGTTTCATCCTCGCTTCGGGCGCGGCGGACGTATTGCACAACGCCAAAATCGTCGCCACGCTGGACGAAGCCCTCTCCGATACCACCATCGCCTGCGCCCTCACCAGCCGCCGCCGCGAAATCACCGCCCCGCTGCAAACGCCGCGCGCACTTGTTCCCGAGCTGTTGCAGGCGGCGCAACGCGGCGAACAGGCCGCACTCGTGTTCGGCAACGAAACTTTCGGCTTGAGCATCGAAGAAGTCCAAGCCTGCAACCGACTGATGACCATCAACGGCAACCCCGACTATTTCTCGCTCAACCTCGCCCAAGCCGTGCAGGTCGTGTGCTACGAAATCTTCAGCCAAACCGATTCGCCCATGACCCACCTTCAACAAGAAGACCATACCGCGACCCACGAGCAAATCAAAGGTATGGTCGCCCATATGGAAAGCGTGATGGACAGCATCGGCTTTTTCAACCGCCGCAACGGCGAACGCCTGATGCGCCGTATGCAGAGCCTGTTCGGACGCGCCAACACGCAAACGGAAGACATCGACATCCTGCGCGGTTTTTTCAATACGCTGCAACAGCGTCTGAAGGACGGGCAATCCTAAGCACATGCCGTCTGAATCCGCTTTTCAGACGGCATTTCAGGAAAAATCAGAATACAGAAACAGGAAAACCATGAACTACGCCCTCGATGCCCTGTGGTGGAAACTGACCGACCCTGCCGTGCGGGATTTAGCCTCGCTGCTGACCGCGCCGCCTTTGTGGCAAAGCGGTTGCGAATTGGGCGTGCGCGAACTACTGGGGGAACGCGGTTTCCGTTACCTTTTGGCATTGGATGCCAATCCCGCGCCGCTGAAGAAACACCTCGCCCGACGCGCCCCGTTCGGCCACCGCCTCGGCATTTACGCCGAAGAACTGTCGGCATTTTGGTTTGCCAACGCCCCACACACCGAACTGCTCGCGCACAACCTCACAGTTTCCGGTTCGGACGGCAATACGCAAGGCGCGGCGGATTTTGTGGCAAGGCTTAACGGCAAGCCCTACCATATCGAGCTGACCTGCAAATACTACGGCGGCGGCACGGGCAAACCCGAAAACATGCGCGGACTCAACCCCAAAGACACGCTGTTGGGAAAAGCCGCCAAGCTGACCGCCCAACTCGGTCTGCCGCACACTTCAGACGGCATCCGAACCTTGCGGCGACACGGTTTGCCGCTTACCGTAAAACCCGCGTCCGTCGTGCGCGGCATCGGATTTTTTCCACAAGGTTTCCATGCTTTTGAGCCGCCGCTTAATCCATACGGTTGGCGCGGCGTCTATATTCAAGATTGGGCGGAATACGGGTTTGAACGCCAAGAAGCCCGCTACCACCTGCTCGACCGTATGGCCTATCTCGCGCCTGCGCGTGTCGCCGAAACCGAAGCATTAAACGCAACCGAAATCCGCCGTATCGACCAAGGCTTGATTGCCGTTTTGGAATTACGGCCGGATGGCTTTTGGCACGAAATCGAACGCATTATGAAGTCCGTCTGAAACCCTTTCCCAACTTTAAGAGAACCCATTACATTATGAACGCCGCACAACTCGACCATACCGCCAAAGTTTTGGCTGAAATGCTGACTTTCAAACAGCCTTCCGATGCTGTCCTCTCTGCCTATTTCCGCGAACACAAAAAGCTCGGCCGCCAAGACCGCCACGAAATCGCCGAAACTGCCTTTGCCGCGCTGCGCCACTATCAAAAAATCAGTACTGCCCTGCGCCGTCCGCATGCGCAGCCGCGCAAAGCCGCTCTCGCTGCACTGGTTCTCGGCAGAAGCACCAACATCAGCCAAATCAAAGACCTGCTTGATGAAGAAGAAACAGAGTTCCTCGGCAATTTGAAAGCCCGTAAAACCGAGTTTTCAGACGGCCTGAATACCGCCGCAGAATTGCCGCAATGGCTGGTGGAACAATTGCAACAGCATTTGAGCGAAGAAGAAATCCTCGCCTTCGGCCGCAGCATCAACCAACCTGCCCCGCTCGACATCCGCGTCAATACCTTGAAAGGCAAACGCGACAAAGTATTGCCGCTGTTGCAAGCCGAAAGTGCCGATGCAGAAGCCACGCCTTATTCGCCTTGGGGCATCCGCCTGAAAAACAAAATCGCGCTTAACAAACACGAACTGTTTTTAGACGGCACACTGGAAGTCCAAGACGAAGGCAGCCAGCTGCTTGCCTTATTGGTGGGCGCAAAACGCGGCGAAATCATTGTCGATTTCTGTGCCGGTGCCGGCGGTAAAACCTTGGCTGTCGGTGCGCAAATGGCGAACAAAGGCAGAATCTACGCCTTCGACATTGCCGAAAAACGCCTTGCCAACCTCAAACCGCGCATGACCCGCGCCGGACTGACCAACGTCCACCCCGAACGCATCAGCAGCGAACACGATGCCCGTATCACCCGACTGGCAGGCAAAGCCGACCGCGTTTTAGTGGATGCGCCCTGCTCCGGCTTAGGCACACTGCGCCGCAATCCCGACCTCAAATACCGCCAATCCGCCGAGACCGTCGCCAAGCTTTTGGAACAGCAACACAGCATCCTCGATGCCGCATCCAAACTGGTGAAACCGCAAGGACGCTTGGTGTACGCCACTTGCAGCGTGTTGCCGGAAGAAAACGAGCTGCAAGTCGAACGCTTCCTGTCCGAACATCCCGAATTTGAACCCGTCAACTGCGCCGAGCTGCTGCAAAGCCTGAAAATCGATTTGGATACCGGAAAATACCTGCGCCTCGATTCGGCAAGACACCAAACCGACGGCTTCTTCGCCGCCGTATTGCAACGCAAATAACCCTGTTTAAACAAAATGCCGTCCGAACCCTTTTCAAAGCGTTCAGACGGCATTTCATCAATTAAAAATATCAAAACACCGCAGATTCAACCGATTCAACACCAAAGGCAGAAGCACGCTCCCATCGGATTTTATACGCACCGGGCTGCAATTTTCTTTTTCTTTGTCGAAATATACGGTAGCATAAACATATTCCAATGATATTTTTGGGAATCTGTTTTACTCCAATATATAAAGCACCATATAAGGCGGAGTTTCTTCCCCACTTTGACCCGAACCCGGAAAAGACACCGCCCGAGCCAATCCTGATGCTGCCTCGGCAGCCAACCATTAAGGAAACCCTAATGAACTTTTCTTTATCCGTCATCATATTTACCCTCGCCTCTTTCCTGCTCATACCGCCTGCCGAAGCCGCCGTCTTTACTTGGAAGGACGGCGGCGGCAACAGCTATTCGGATGTACCGAAACAGCTCCATCCTGACCAGAGCCAAATCCTCAACCTGCGGACGCGCCAAACCAAACCGGCGGTCAAGCCCAAACCTGCCGTCGATAAGAATGCGGACAGTGCGAAGGAAAACAAAAAGGATATTACCGAGAAAAACGGGCAGCTTGAGGAAGAAAAGAAAAAAATTGCCGAAACCGAACGGCAGAACAAAGAAGAAAACTGCCGGATTTCAAAAATGAACCTGAAGGCGGTGGGAAACTCAAATGCGAAAAACAAAGATGATTTAATTCGGAAATACAATAACGATGTGAACAAATACTGCCGTTGATCGGCTCTAGCGCAAACCCCATGCCGTCTGAAGCGGCACGGGGTTTGTTTATTTCTGCCAGTAGGTTTTGACGTTGACGAACTCGTACAGCCCGAATTCGGACAATTCACGCCCGTAACCGGAATCTTTGACTCCGCCGAAAGGCAGGCGCAAATCGCTGCTGGTATGGCGGTTGATAAACACCGATCCCGCCTGTATTTTTTCGGCAAACCGCCAGGCGCGTTCGGTATCGGCGGTATAAATACAGGCGCCGAGCCCGAACGGGGAATCATTGGCGAGCGCGATGGCGTGTTCTTCGTTTGCAGCACGCAAAATCAGGGCGGCCGGCCCGAATACTTCTTCTCTCCAGACGCGGCAGGCAGGATTTACCCTGTCTAAAACCGTTGCGGGGTAAAACCAGCCTCGCCCTTGTGGGATTTTTCCGCCGGCCAGGCATACCGCGCCGTTTGAAACGGCGTCTTCAACCTGCCCGTGAACCCGGTTCCGCAAATCTTCGCGGTGCAGCGGTGCAAGCGTGGTATCGGGATGTTTGGGGTCGCCCATTTTCAATTTGGCGCATTCGGCAAGAAACAGCGGGATGAAACGATCGGCTGCGGCTTCGGTTACGATGATGCGCTTGGCGGCGTTGCACGATTGCCCCGCATCGCGGAAACGGGAATAACAGGCTTCTGCGGCGGCGCGTTCCAAGTCGGCATCGGGCATCACGATAAAGGCGTTGCTGCCGCCGAGCTCCAAGACGGTTTTCTTGAGGTTTGCGCCCGCATGTGCCGCAAGGATGCGCCCCGTATGCGTCGAACCGGTAAACGCCATTGCGTCGGTGTGTTCGATGGCTTTGAGCGTGTCCGCCTCATCCAGCCACGCGCCTGCCAAAGGAATGCCGTCTGAAGCCAAATCGAACAGTGCCTGACTGACGCGTGCCACGCTGAGCGCGGGTTTGACGGCGCACGCGTTGCCCGCGCACATGGCGGGAACAGCGAAACGCAATACCTGCCAGACGGGATAGTTCCAAGGCATGACGGCAAACACCACGCCCAAAGGCTCGAAGCGCACCTGACTCAAACTCGCCTGCGTCGCAATGGTTTTGTGGGCAAGCAGTTCGGGGGCGAGGCGGGCGTAATAGCGTATCAGTTCGATAGACTTGACGATTTCCGCGCGGCATTCGTGCAGGCAGCGTCCGACTTCTTCGCACACCATTTCCGCAAAACGCTCTTTTTCCGCCTCCAAACGGTCGGCAAACCGCCTCAGACGCGCGGCACGTTCGGTTACGCCCAATTGCGCGAACGCCCTGCCGCGCATTTTCAAATCCGCCAGCCGCCGTTCAAACTCCGCATAATCTTGAGCGGGGCGGCGGTAAAGTGTTTCGCCCGTAAATACATTGACACTGTGAAACATCGAATCAACCTGCCAGTTGCGGGAATATCGTTTTCAGTCCCGACACAATAATCTCCACCGATACCGCCGCCAGCATCATACCCATAATGCGGTTTAAAATCGTCAGCCCCGTCGTGCCCAGCAGGCGGCTGACCTTCCCGGCAACGATTAAAATGGCATAACAAATCGCACTGACCACCAAACCGGCCACGATAATCAGCGCGATGTCGCTGTACGTTTTGGCTGCCGAAGCGTAAATAATCACGGTCGAAATACCGCCCGGGCCGATGGTGATCGGTATGGCGATGGGCACGACGGCAATCGCTCCGGCATTGCGGGCGGGGCGCGCCTGCCCCGTGTCCGGCTGCGCGCCGAGATTCTGCTTGGCGGGATTGTCGTTGCCGTTCATCATCGAAATGGCAATCAGCAACACCAAAATTCCGCCGCCGACCTGAAACGAACCGACGCTGATGCCCAAAACCTTCAGCAGCGTACCGCCGATCAGCGCAAATACCGCAATCACGGCAAACACGGCGACGGCGGCCGTCCGCGCAACCTTCCTGCGCTCCTTCGTGCTGTGCCCGTTGGTCAGGTCAAGGTAAAGCGACAACGCACTGAACGGATTAATCAGCACCAAAAAAGCCACAATCAGCTTGCCGATTTCCATACCCAATCCCATTATTTCCCCCTCCTTCAAACCCGTACGGCAGGCATTCGATGCTGCAAATTGCCGCCGCAACGGATTTTTCCGTTATAATTAAAAATTCAAGCAATACGCCCCATCATACCCGAACGACGGTATCTTTACCATCAGACAAGGATGCTTTTCATGGCACTGACACTTGCCGACGTAGACAAAATCGCCCGACTCTCCCGACTGCACCTGACTGCGGAAGAAAAAGAAAAATCGCTTCAAGAATTAAACGACATCTTCTCTATGGTCGAACAGATGCAAACCATCAACACAGACGGCATCGAACCGATGGCGCACCCGCACGAGGCCGCCCTGCGCCTGCGCGAAGACGAAGTAACCGAAACCGACCGCGCCGCCGAATATCAGGCGGTTGCGCCGGAAGTACGCAACCGTCTGTACATCGTACCGCAAGTTATCGAAGAATAATCCGAATACGCTTCAGACGGCATCAGCAATACCGCCCGAAGCCCTTTAAGGATGGAAGATTTATGACCCAATACACATTGAAACAGGCAGGCAGCCTGTTGCAGTCCAAACAGATTTCCGCCGTCGAACTGGCAAGCGAATACCTTGCCGCCATTGCCGAAAAAAATCCCGCCCTCAACGGCTACATCACCATCGACCAAGATAAAACCCTTGCAGAAGCCCGTGCCGCCGACGAACGTATCGCTCAGGGCAACGCTTCGGCACTTACCGGCGTACCCGTCGCCTACAAAGACATTTTCTGCCAAACCGGCTGGCGCAGCGCGTGCGCTTCCAAAATGCTCGACAACTTCATCTCCCCATACACGGCCACCGTCGTCCAAAACCTACTCGACGAAGGTATGGTAACGCTCGGCCGCACCAATATGGACGAGTTTGCTATGGGTTCGACCAATGAAAACTCTTTCTACGGCGCGGCCAAAAACCCGTGGAATCACGAACACGTCCCCGGCGGTTCGTCAGGGGGTTCGGCAGCCGTCGTTGCCGCGCGCCTCGCCCCTGCCTCGCTCGGTTCGGACACGGGTGGCTCTATCCGCCAACCCGCGTCGCACTGCGGCATTACCGGCATCAAACCCACATACGGCACGGTTTCCCGCTTCGGTATGGTCGCCTACGCCTCCAGCTTCGATCAGGCCGGTCCGATGGCGCAAACCGCCGAAGACTGCGCGATTCTGTTAAACGCAATGGCAGGTTTCGACCCCAAAGACTCCACCAGCCTCGAACGCGAAAAAGAAGATTACACCCGCGATTTGGACAAACCGCTTAAAGGCGTGAAAATCGGCCTGCCCAAAGAATACTTCAGCGAAGGCAACAGCGCCGATGTTCAGACGGCATTGCAGAACACCATTGATTTGCTGAAAGCGCAAGGCGCGGAATTGGTCGAAGTTTCCCTGCCGCAAACCAAGCTGTCCATCCCCGCCTACTACGTCCTTGCCTCCGCAGAAGCCGGCACCAACCTTTCACGTTACGACGGCGTGCGCTACGGACACCGCGCCGCCCAATTCGGCGATTTGGAAGAAATGTACGGCAAAACCCGCGCCGAAGGTTTCGGCAGCGAAGTCAAACGCCGCATCATGATCGGTACTTATGTACTGTCGCACGGCTACTACGATGCCTATTATCTCAAAGCCCAAAAACTGCGCCGCCTCGTTGCCGATGATTTTCAGACGGCATTTGCACGGTGCGACCTCATCCTCGCGCCAACCGCACCCTCCGCTGCACCCAAAATCGGAGCGGATGCTTCGCCGGTTGAAACCTACTTGAGCGACATTTACACCATCGCCGTCAACCTCGCCGGACTGCCCGCATTGACCCTGCCCGCAGGCTTCAGCGGCGGCGGACTGCCCGTCGGTGTTCAGCTTGTCGGCAACTACTTCGCCGAAGCCAAAATCCTCGGTGCGGCGCATCAAATCCAACTCAACAGCGATTGGCACGGCAAACGACCCGAATGAAGCAGAACCGCACCTTTACCTTCCCCGATTTTCGCACCGTTTACAGCTATGCCCCTTTATATCGGCTGCAACATTTAAAATACACATTGCGAAAATTTTTCGGAAAAAAAGAAATTTACGCCTTCGAGCAGTTTGTCAACGCCTCCCCTATCCGTCAGGGGCTGTTCCTCCACTGCCCGCAAAATGCCTATCCGCTGCTGCGCGAATTTGTTGACAGGCGTTTTAACTGCAAACGCCGTTTAGATGCGATGACGGCAGATTTTCTCATGGCGGAAAAACTGTTCGGCACAGACATTCTGCACCAAATGGAAGACTGCCGCTTCCATCTGGTCTTGGCACACCTTTCAGACGGCATCAGCTTGTGGCTCAACCGCAACGACAACTGCGTCGAAGAAGGCGCGTGGTCTTTATCTTTGCGCGATGAAGCAGGCAACCGGCTGTATATGGCGACCTTCGCCTTTGTCGGCACACACCTGCTGACAGCCTCCGTACAAGGGCCGTCAGGTGAAGAAGCCAAAGACACCGTCCGCCGCATAACCAAACAACTTCACGGCTTGCGTCCCCAACAACTGATGGTAACCGCGCTGCAATATTTCGCCGCCGCATTAAAATTAGACGGCGCGATAGGCATTGCACAAAAACATCAAGTCAAATTACGCTGGAAACTTAAAAAGCGCGTCAAAATGAATTACGACGCATTCTGGCAGGAATACGGCGCAAGTTTGGAACGGGACGGCTACTGGCATCTCCCCCAAACCCCCGCCCGCAAAGACCTTGCCGATATCGAAAGCAAAAAACGCTCGATGTACCGCAAACGTTATGAAATGCTGGACAACATGGTTGCAGAGATGAAGGACAGTCTGAAAACGGAAGCACGCGGCATTTCAGACGGCATCCAAACGGAAAAACCGCTCCGCCGGACAGCCTGACGCGAAGACTATCGAATTGATATTTTAGAGAAAGAACCTCTTATGACCTGGGAAACCGTAATCGGCTTGGAAATCCACGTCCAATTGAACACCAAATCCAAAATCTTCAGCGGTGCATCGACCGCATTCGGCGCAGAACCCAACGCGCACGCCAGCGTGGTGGAATGCGCGCTGCCGGGCGTGCTTCCGGTAATGAACCGCGAAGTCGTTGAAAAAGCCATCAAATTGGGTTTGGCCTTGGATGCAAAAATCAACCGGAAAAACGTGTTCGACCGCAAAAACTACTTCTATCCCGACTTGCCGAAAGGCTATCAAATCAGCCAGTTGGATTTGCCGATTGTCGAACACGGCAAATTGGAAATCGTAGTCGGCGACGATGTGAAAATCATCAACGTAACCCGCGCCCACATGGAAGAAGACGCAGGCAAATCCGTGCACGAGGGCTTGAACGGCGCGACCGGCATCGACCTGAACCGCGCCGGCACGCCGCTGTTGGAAGTGGTATCCGAACCCGAAATGCGCTCCGCCGCCGAAGCCGTTGCCTACGCCAAAGCCTTACACAGCTTGGTAACCTGGCTGGACATCTGTGACGGCAATATGGCGGAAGGTTCGTTCCGCGTCGATGCCAACGTATCCGTGCGTCCGAAAGGTCAAGCGGAATTCGGCACGCGCCGCGAGATTAAAAACCTCAATTCCTTCCGTTTCTTGGAGCAGGCAATCAATTACGAAGTGGAAGCGCAAATCGAGATTTTGGAAGACGGCGGCAAAGTACAGCAGGCAACGATGCTGTTCGACCCGGAAAAAGGCGAAACCCGCGTGATGCGTTTGAAAGAAGACGCGCACGACTACCGCTACTTCCCCGACCCAGATTTGTTGCCCGTTATCATTTCAGACGACCGGTTGCAAAAAGCCAAAGCAGAAATGCCCGAACTGCCGAAAGAAATGGCGGCGCGTTTCGTGGCGGATTACGGCGTGTCCGAATACGACGCGCGCCTGCTCACCGCCAGCCGCGCACAGGCTGCCTATTTTGAAGAAGCCGCCAAAGAAAGCGGACAGGGCAAGCTGACTGCTAACTGGATGAACGGCGAACTCGCCGCCGCGCTGAACAAAGCCGGTTTGGAACTTGCCGACAGCCCGATTACCGCCCCGCGCCTCGCCGCACTGGTGGGCAAAATCGCCGACGGCACATTAAGCGGCAAACTGGCGAAAAAAGCCTTTGAAGCCATGTGGGCAGAACCCGAAGCCACCATTGCCGAAATCATTGAAAAACACGGCTTGCAGCAAATGACCGATACCGGCGCAGTTGAAGCCATTGTGGACGAAGTGCTGGCAAACAACGCCAAAGCCGTGGAACAATTCAAATCCGGCAACGAAAAAGCCCTGAATGCGATTGTGGGACAAGTAATGAAGGCCAGCAAAGGCAAAGCCAACCCCGCGCAGGTTCAAGAGCTGATTAAAGCCAAACTTGCCTGACAAGCAAGATGCCGTCTGAAACCCAAATCCGACGTTCAGACGGCATTTTCACAGTCTGACCACATTAAAACAGCATAAAAAACAATATGAACCACACCGTTACCCTGCCCGACCAAACCACCTTTGCCGCCAACGAAGGCGAAACCGTTTTGGCCGCTGCCGCCCGTCAAAACCTCAATCTGCCCCATTCCTGCAAAAGCGGTGTCTGCGGACAATGCAAAGCCGAACTGGTCAGCGGCGATATTCAAATGGGCGGACACTCGGAACAGGCTTTATCCGAAGCAGAAAAAGCGCAAGGCAAGATTTTGATGTGCCGCACCACCGCGCAAAGCGACATCAGCATCAACATCCCCGGCTACAAAGCCGATGCCCTACCCGTCCGCACCCTGCCCGCACGCATCGAAAGCATTGTTTTCAAACACGATGTCGCCCTCCTGAAACTTGCCCTGCCCAAAGCCCCGCCGTTTACTTTCTACGCCGGGCAATACATTGATTTACTGCTGCCGGGCAACGTCAGCCGCAGCTACTCCATCGCCAATTCGCCCGACCAAGAAGGCATTTTGGAACTACACATCCGCAGGCGCGAAAACGGTGTCTGCTCGGAAATGATTTTCGGCAGCGAACCCAAAGTCAAAGAAAAAGGCATCGTCCGCGTTAAAGGCCCGCTCGGTTCGTTTACCTTACAGGAAGACAGCGGCAAGCCCGTCATCCTGCTGGCAAGCGGCACAGGCTACGCCCCCATCCGCAGCATCCTGCTCGACCTTATCCGCCAAGACAGCAGCCGCACCGTCCATTTCTACTGGGGCGCGCGTCATCAAGATGATTTGTATGCCCTCGAAGAAGCACAAGGGTTGGCATGCCGTCTGAAAAACGCCTGCTTCACCCCCGTATTGTCCCGCCCCGGAAAGGGCTGGCAAGGAAGAAAAGGCCACGTACAAGACATCGCGGCACAAGACTACCCCGACCTGTCGGAATACGAAGTGTTTGCCTGCGGCTCCCCTGTCATGACCGAACAAGCAAAAAATCTGTTTGTGCAACAGCATAAGCTACCGGAAAACTTGTTTTTCTCCGACGCATTCACGCCGTCCGCATCATAATTCCCCGGTGAGGCAAGGTTTTCAGAATTGGCAATCCTATTTAAAATTTCAGGAGAGGGTTAGACAATTAAGAAATAACAGTAAATTTAACCATTAAATTTTAATTTAACGAAGATCTTATAATGAATAGTTTGAGCAATTCAATTTTTTTCGAAAAGCCTAATCCATTTGGCGAATGTCATATCACTCAAATAGAAAATTTTGAAAAAAAATTTTCAATCAAAATTCCTAAAGATTATAGAAACTATTTATGCCATTTTAATGGGGCTAAACCAATAAATACAATTTGTTCATTTAATAGTAATGGTGGGACTATTGTTCATCATATGTATGGGTTACATAACCATGAAGCATACAGATTGAAAGTAGAAAAAGGTATGTTATTGTTTGCAGAAGATTCTTTCGGCAATCATTTTGCTATAAATGTAAGTAATGGTGAAAATTATGGTTTTGTATATTTTATTGATACAGAACTTATCGATACAGAGTTTAATGCCCAAAGTATCGTCATGCTTAATAAGACATTTGATGCTTTTATATCATCTTTAACCTCCGAAGATATGTTTTTGGATGACTTAGAAAAAGAAAATCCTGAAATATACGCAAGAATAAAGGAATTCAAAAAGAATCCACAAATATAGTAAGCTATAGTAAAAGGGCAGTAATTATGCAAAAAAAAAATAATACTTTCTTTAAAAGAAAAAATAGAGGGTATAGGTAATAATGTAGATCATATCTTACTCGCAACTTTAATTCTTAAATGGTTACATGATTATCCTGGTTTAGAGAAAGAATTTTTAGATCACCGTTCAAATATTTCTAAATTTATGAATATAGAAATTTTAGATATCCCTAATTATCCAATAAAAAAATCACTAATTAGTTTTTACGATTTAAAAGCTCTTAAACGGGAAATAGATATTTCCATGCAAAGAAATAATCCATATATTTATCAATCGCTACAAAATTTTTTAGAGAATTTATTTATTATTCAAGAACCAGATATGGAATGTAATATTTGCCATGGCACCTATGGTTTTGATTTATGGAAGGAAATCGAGACTAATAGATTAGTTTATTGCTGCAAAACATGTGCATTCTCAGAATATGTTAATGGGGAATTTAGAAATAATGAAAATCACCTTACCATTCCAACAAATGATGATTTGAGTTTATTGAATACATAATTAGTAGAATAAAATGAAACAACGTAATCAAAAAACTAAAATTTGGACAGAGAATGAAGTTGAGCAGTCATTAAATGAATTTAATGATATTTTGCTTAATAATACATTTCTTATTGATGATTTAAAAAAGAAGTTTTTAGCAACAAGTGCCTATTGTTTATCTATGCTTCCGGAAGAAGAAGATATATATAAAATATTAGTCAATGGCACTAAAATTGTAAATTTAGAATTTAACAAGCATGCAAATACATCATATATTACAAATGTAATTGATATTGATGAGTATATAGAAACATTAAATAATGAAGCTTGCAAATTATTTTTTAGGTTGGCAAAAAAAATTGGTATGCAGAATATAAATATTTAGTCTGCGTAGCCTGTGCAACATACTAATCGTGAAATGGTAGGGTGTGCATTCATGTATACGCGGTTTGGGCTTCACGGAATTTTATTTCAGACCGTCTGAAAATACTGCGTGGGTAACAAGTTGCCCACCCTGCGCGTGCTTGCCGTGTATGCTAAAAATGACATTACTATCAGCTCAGGCATCCATACCGGCCAAGTTATAGAATAAGTTATAGAAAACCATGTTTACATTTTTCATCATGAGAAGCTTAGGACTGAATTAAATCTTGTTTTAGATAACCTCAAAAGAGGATTCAGGCTTTCCGTTCGGAACACAAAAAACTTCCCGTCCGTATTTTCCCCATGAAAAAATGCCGTCTGAAACCTGATTCCGGTTTTCAGACGGCATATGTTTTTTCCCGTTCAAGGCGACAGCCGCTCGCGTATCCAGCCGCCATCCAGCAAACGGTATTGGATGCGGTCGTGCAGCCTGCTCGGCCTGCCCTGCCAGAACTCAAGCAAATCGGGAATCACAATATAGCCGCCCCAATGCGGCGGACGGGGAACGTGCAGAGGATGTTTGAGTCCGACCGCCGCCGCCTTTGCCACCAATACCGCCTTGTTCAGAATCACCTCGCTCTGCGCGCTTGCCCACGCACCCAAACGGCTCTGATACGGGCGGCTCTCAAAATATTCGTCCGACAACTTCTCCGCCAGCCTTTCGACACGCCCTTCCACGCGCACCTGACGCTCCAGCTCCGGCCAAAAAAACGTCATCGCCGCAAACGGACAGGCATCCAGCGAACGCCCCTTGCGACTGTGATAATTCGTAAAGAAAACAAAACCTTCAGAATTAACTTCCTTCAGCAGTACCATACGGCTGTTGGGTCTGCCGCGTCCGTCGACCGCCGCCACATTGACCGCCGTCGGCTCGTTGACCTGTGCGCGTACCGCCTCGTCCAACCACCGCTCGAACTGCTCGATCGGATTGTCGGCGCAATCGGCTTCCGACAATTCCCGTTTGCTGTAATCTTCCCGAATATTGTGCAAATCCATGTTACCGCTCCTCTTGTCATTTGAAAGATTCTACCCCCGCACGCAAACTGATTTCAACCGTTGCACAAACTTTGCCCCGACCCCAAGCCGCAACAACGATTTCATCCGCAAACACGCCACATAAGGTACAATAGCGAACCGTCCGACCGAGGGCGGCATTTTATCAACCCGTCCTGCCGCACACGCCGCAGAAGAACCGCTTTATCAAGCGAGTTAGGAAAAATGATGTCCAAGCAACCCACCAGCAAACGCCAATGGCGCGACGGCGCAGCCCCGTCTGCCAAGAAAACCGCCAAACCTTTCAAAAGCAAAGCCCGTCCCAAAGACGAAACGCGCAAAACCGCCGCCAAAGCTTACGGACAAAAAGCTTCAGACGGCATCAAGCCGCAAAACGCCCCCAAACAGCGCGCCGCCAAAGCCAAAAAACTCGTCGTCCGCAATCCCAACCAAAAAATTATGGAACACGCGCGCGATTTGAAAGAACGCCGCAGCGACCTATCGCGCATGGAACCCGAACGCCTGCAAAAAGTGCTTGCCGCGTCCGGCGTCGGCTCGCGCCGCGAAATGGAAGAATGGATCAACAACGGCTGGGTAACGGTCAACGGCAAAACCGCGCAACTGGGCGACAAAGTCACCCCCGACGACCACGTTACCGTCAAAGGCAGCATCATCAAGCTCAAATGGGCGGACCGCCTGCCGCGCATCATCCTGTATTACAAACAAGAAGGCGAAATCGTCTCCCGCGACGACCCGCAAGGCAGGGTCAGCATCTTCGACCGCCTGCCGCAGGCCGCCAGCAGCCGCTGGGTCGCCATCGGACGCTTAGACATCAACACCAGCGGCCTGCTCATCCTCACTACCTCCGGCGAACTCGTCCAACGTTTCGCCCATCCCAGCTTCGAAGTTGAACGCGAATACGCCGTGCGCGTACTGGGCGGGCTGACCGGCGAACAAATGCGCGTCCTCACCGAAGAAGGCGTAATGCTCGAAGACGGCTTGGCAAAAGTCGAACGCATCTACGAACAAGGCGGCGAAGGCGCGAACAAATGGTACAACGTCGTAATTAAAGAAGGCCGCAACCGCGAAGTGCGCCGTATTTTTGAAAGTCAAGGGCTCACCGTCAGCCGCCTCGTGCGCGTCGGCTTCGGCCCCATCGGACTGCCCAACCGCCTCAAACGCGGACAGTTCTACGAACTCAACCCCGCCGAAGTCGCCAACATCCTCAAATGGGCGGACATGCTGCTACCGGGCGAACGCCGCCGCAAAAAAGCCTAAACCCGCCAAAACACAAAAATGCCGTCTGAAACATCTGCTGTTTCAGACGGCATTTTATTCGGGCGTTTTCAGGAGAAAAGGTCGAGTGCTTTGACAAAGACCATCACCACGCCGTAGGCGAGCGGTATGACGGCCAATGCCCAACGCCACCAGACCGATATGCCGCCGCCGGAAACTTTTTCGCCCACAAGGTAAGCGTCGGATATGGCGGTTTCGTCATCGGGGTTGCCGCTGCGTGCGGCGGTTTTGATGTCTTTTTCGTGGTGTTTTTCGTGTACGGATTTGACGGCGAGGTTGCACAGCAGTCCGATAATCAGCAGGCCCGCCATAATGTACATGGTTACGCTGTATGCCTGTGCTGCCGGTATGCCGCTGTCGATTTGGCTTTGGCGTATGTAATTGACCAGTACCGGGCCGATGACGGCGGCGGTTGACCAGGCCAGCAGGATGCGCCCGTGAATCGCGCCGACCTGATAGGTGCCGAACAGGTCTTTCAGGTAGGCGGGAATGGCGGCAAATCCGCCGCCGTACATGGAAATAATCACGCAAAAGCCGATGATGAACAGGGCTTTGCTGCCGCCCTCGCCGATGGAGGGAACGGCGAAATACAGCAGCGAACCGAGTACGAAGAAGATGGTGTAGGTGTTTTTGCGTCCGATTTTGTCGGAAACGCTCGACCATAAAAAGCGTCCGCCCATGTTAAACAGGCTCAGGAGGCTGACGAAGCCTGCCGCCGCACCTGCGCCGACTGACGCCTGCCTGCCTACGGAGGTTTCGGAAAAGAGTTCCTGAATCATCACGGATGCCTGACCCAATACGCCAATGCCGGCGGTTACGTTCAGGCACAATACCCAGAACAACAGCCAAAATTGCGGCGTTTTCATGGCTTGTGACACGTTGACATGATTGCTGCTGACCAGCTTGTTTTGCGTTTTCGGCGCGGTATAGCCTTCAGGTTTCCAGCCGTCGGCAGGTACGCGGATGGTAAACGCGCCGAACATCATCAGTGCGAGGTAAAGCAGGCCCAATACGGCAAAGGTTTCAACAACCCCGACTGAAGCGGCGTTTGAAAAGGCGTTCATCAGTGATACGGAAAGCGGAGAGGCCAGCATTGCGCCGCCGCCGAAACCCATAATCGCCAAACCGGTCGCCATACCCGGCTTGTCGGGAAACCATTTCATCAGTGTGGAAACCGGCCCGATGTAGCCTAAGCCTAAGCCTACGCCACCGATGACGCCGTTGCCCAAATAAAGCAGGAAGAGGTTGTGCGTACTCACGCCGAATGCGGATACGAAGAAGCCCAGGCTGAAACAGCAGGCGGCGGCAAATATGGCTTTGCGCGGCCCTACCCGTTCCATCCATGTGCCGAACAGGGCGGCCGACGCGCCCAGCATCGCGAGTGCGATACTGAAAATCCAACCTACGGTCGTCAGCTTCCAATCTCCGGCCGCCGATTCGGTTATGCCGATAAGTTTGGTCAGCGGCGCGTTGAATACGGAATAGGCGTAAATCTGCCCGATGGCAAGGTGCACCGCCAATGCTGCGGGCGGTACGAGCCAACGGTTGAAACCCGGCTTGGCAATGCTTGCCTCACGGTCTAAAAACTTCATAACATCCTCTTTCTGTCAGTTGAAAAATAAAATTTCGTTTTCTCAATATAACTTATTGAAAATTATAAAAATATTGGGTTGGTTTTTATCCACCCCAAGATGCCCCGTCTGAAACATTTCGGGTGTACGGAGAGGTTTCTGTTTTTTCCGATAAATTCCTGCGGCTTTTCGCTTCCGGATTCCCGCTTTTGCGGGAATGACGAATTAAAGATTATCTTAAGGTCAAGGGACTGGATTCCCGCTTTCGCGGGAATGACGGCGGCGGGTTGCTGTTTTTTGTTTATAAATTTCTGTAACTTTGAATTTCAGCCATCTTCAATAAATTATCGAAACGTATCAATCGTCATTCCCGCGTAGGCGGGAATCCGGTTTTTTGAGTTTCAGTCATTTCTAATACATTCCCACCACTTTTCGCTTCCAGATTCCCGCTTTTGCGAGAATGACGAATTAAAGATTATCTTAAGGTCAAGGGACTGGATTCCCGCTTTCGCGAGAATGACGGCGGCAGGTTGCTGTTTTTTATTTATAAATTTCTGTAACTTTGAATTTCAGCCATCTTCAATAAATTATCGAAACGTATCAATCGTCATTCCCGCGCAGGCGGGAATCCAGTCCGTTCGATTTCGTTTTTTTTAAGTTTCGAGTAACTTCTGACTCATCATTCCCGAGCAGGCGGAATCCGTTTTTTGAGTTTCGGTCATTTCTAATACATTCCCACCACTTTTCGCTTCTGGATTCCCGCTTTTGCGGGAATGACGGCAGAGGGGGAGCGGTTTTTCCGATTGGGTTTAAATACAATCAAACAAATCCTGCTGCCCTTGTTCTTTGCTTACGCGCACGTCGGTTTCGCCGTCGGCGAAAGTAATGTGCAGCTTCTGCCCCTGCTTCAAAACATCGGCGTTGCGGATGACTTGTCCGCGTGTATTTTTGACGACGGAAAAGCCGCGTTCCAGAATGTGCTGCGGCGAAACGGCTTCGAGCAGGGAGGCTTGGGCGGTCAGGCTTTGGCGGCGCCGGGCGAGCAGCTGGCGGAAGGCGTGCGACAAGGTCGTCTGAAAACGCTCGATGTCTTGCCGGTAAACGGAAATATCGGGGCGGCAATGTTGCAGGGCTTGGGTTTGGCGTTCGAAACGGGCGGTGTGGGCGCGGACGTTTTGCGTCATCGAGTAAGACAGGGTTTGCGCCAGTTTGTGAATGTAGGTGTGCTGTTCGTCGAGTTTTTGGCGCGGATGACGGATTTGCCGCACAAGCCAGTCGAGTTTTTGGCTGGCATCGAAATAGCGTTGTTCCAAAACGGTTTTCAGACGGCCTTGGGCTTGGGCGAGGCGATGTAGAGATTCTTGACGGTTGGGGCTGACCAACTCTGCCGCGCCGGTCGGTGTCGGTGCGCGAACGTCGGCGACGAAATCGGCGAGCGTGAAATCGGTTTCGTGGCCTACGCCGCTGACGATCGGAATCGCGCAGGCTTCGATTGCGCGTACGACCGGTTCTTCGTTAAACGCCCACAAGTCTTCAATGCTGCCACCGCCGCGACAGACAATCAACACGTCGCATTCGGCGCGTTGCGATGCGGTTTTAATCGCTTGTGCGATTTGTAACTCGCTGCCTGTGCCTTGAACGGGTGTCGGATAAACGATAACGGGGATTTCGGGCGCGCGGCGGTTTAAGGTGGTCACGACATCGCGTAAAGCCGCCGCCGCTAAGCTGGTGACGATGCCGATGCATTGCGGACGGACGGGCAAAGGTTTTTTGCGTTCCGCCGCAAACGCGCCTTCCGCCTGCAACTGCGCCTTCAACCGCTCATAGGCTTCGTAAAGCTGCCCCAAACCTTTGAGCCGTACCTCGTTCACCGTAATCTGAAATTCGCCCCGCGCCTCGTAAATGCTGATTTTGCCCGACACTTCGATATGGTCGCCTTCTTTCAAAGGCTTCGCCAAACGCGCCGCCGCACCTTTGAACATCGCGCAACGCACCTGCGCGCGGCTGTCTTTGAGCGAGAAATAATAATGTCCGCTGGCGGCGCGGGTCAGGTTGGACACTTCGCCGGCAATCCACAAACCGGCAAGGTGGTTTTCCAAAAGACTTTTGGCAAATGCGTTCAACTCAGAAACGGACAATACGTCAGAATGAAAAAAATCAGACATCGAATCAATCAAATAGTAAAAAATATAAATATGTTTTGAAGCCTAAGGCGGCATCGAGCCGCCTAAATTGTCAACAATATTATAACACGCGCCATCTTGCCGCCCGCCTTTTCCCATATGACTTTTTTAAGCGGGGAATGGGAAAAATATTCATCAACCTGCCTGCAATCTATTCAAATTGAACCGCCGACAAGCTATGATGCGGATATTTTCGACAGGAGGAAAAATGGATACGCAGGCAGTTATCACACATATCGCCCGATGGTTGGACGAATACGCCGCCCGGGCAAATGCAAAAGGGTTTGTCGTGGGCGTTTCCGGCGGCATCGATTCCGCCGTCGTCTCCGCACTCGCCGCCCGCACCGGCCGCACCACGCTGCTTCTGGATATGCCGATACGCCAACACCCCGACCAGCTTGAGCGGGCAAGGCTGCACATCCGCAATCTGCAACGGCAATATGCCAATGTAAGCGCGCAAACGGTCGATCTGACCGACACCTTCCAGACCTTTGAGCAAACCGTCGGCATTCATCAGACGGCATTTGACAATCAGCCGCTTTCCCTCGCCAACGCCAGAAGCCGCCTGCGTATGCTGACCCTGTACTACTACGGGCAGATACACGGACTGCTGGTTACAGGGACAGGCAATAAAATTGAAGATTTCGGCGTAGGATTTTTTACCAAATACGGTGACGGCGGCGTGGACATCAGCCCGATTGCCGACCTAACCAAAACCCAGGTTTACCGGCTTGCCGAAGCATTAGGCGTGGACGAGGCGATTCAAAAAGCCCCTCCGACCGATGGCCTGTGGGATACGGAACGCACCGACGAGGAACAGATGGGCGCAAGCTATCCCGAACTGGAGTGGGCAATGGGCGTGTACGGCACGCGCAAACCCGAAGATTTTGAAGGGCGGCGGCGCGAAATTCTGGAAATCTATACGCGGCTGCACCGCGCCATGCAGCACAAAATCAACCCTATTCCCGTGTGCCGCATTCCACCCGAATTGCTGGGCTGAAACATGAAAATGCCGTCTGAAACGGAAAACCGTGTTTCAGACGGCATGGAAATATCCGACTCCTATCCCTTAAGAATCGAGTACGCGGGCAAACAAAATATCGTTTTCTAAATGAATGTGGTCGTTCAAATCCTCCACCATTTCTTTGGCCAAAGCGTAAAGCCGCGTCCAGCTTCCGCAAGCCCCTTCGGGCGCGTGGAAATCATTGGTCAGCTCTTTGAGCCGTGCGATGGCGCGGTCGTGTTCTTCATGTTCGTGCATCATCACGCTGATCGGCATCGCCGCCCCCCGGCCAACACCCTGATTAATCATCGGAAACAGCATCCTTTCCTCTTTCATCATATGCATCAGCAGTTCGTTCTGCATATAGGCAAGCAGCTCGGCAATTTTCGCCAGAAAGGTGTCGGCATGAACTTGGGCCACTTTTTGCGCCAGCGGCACCAATTCTTCAAATTGTGCACGGTGTACATTGTGGTAGCGTTGCAGGATATGATCGACAGTCGCACCAAAGGGGGCGGTTTCCCAAACGGAAAAATCAGTCATGGCAGGGTTCCTTTTATAGGGTTTTAGGGTTTATTTTTAACATTCATATTTTAAGAATCTATTTAAACAAAGCATACACCACCCGCGCGCTTCTGTACAGCCTCAAACATATTTATTACATTTTGATAATAAAAGTAATTTTCAGAAATATAATGCGACCCGTGCCGTCGGATGAATTTGCAAAGACGATGAGGGCGGTACAAAAAAACTATTATCCGAACATCCCCCTTGAAACTTTTGCGTTCAAGCCCTATTCTGCACACTATCCCACTAATCCAAACCTAAAAGGAAAATTTGATGAGCAGCGAATTGATTGTACACACCAGCGATGCCGCTTTTGAAAAAGACGTTTTAAATGCAGATATCCCCGTCCTGCTGGACTTTTGGGCTCCGTGGTGCGGCCCCTGCAAAATGATTGCCCCTATTTTGGACGACATTGCCGCCGAATTTGAAGGTCGTCTGAAAGTGGTCAAACTCAATATCGATGACAATGAAGCCACCCCGTCCCGTTTCGGCGTACGCGGTATTCCGACCCTGATGGTGTTCAAAAACGGCGAAGTCGTCGCCACCAAAGTCGGCGCATTGGCAAAAGGTCAGCTGACTGCCTTTGTTGAGGCTTCCATCGCCTAACGGCAATATGAAAAAAAGCCGCCGGAATTTAATCCGACGGCTTTTTTTGTTTTAAGCCTTTTTACGGATTTCCCAACACTGATGGATTTTTTTGTTGCGGAAATCGTCGGGAACGGACTGCTTGGAAATGTCTTTGACGGCGTATTGTTCCGATACCGAATCGTCCAAGACGAAGCTGCGCAAGTTGTTGGAGAAGTACAAAAGACCGTCTGAAGCGAGCAGCTTCATCGCGCCGTCAATCAGCTTTTTGTGGTCGCGCTGAATGTCGAGGATGTCGGACATTTTCTTGCTGTTGGAAAAACTGGGCGGGTCCATCACAATGAGGTCGAACTGCCTGCCTTCCCCATATGCCGTCTGAAGATATTGGAACACGTCGGCGCGGACGATTTTGTGCCGTTCCATATCGATGCCGTTCAATTCAAAATTGCGCTTCGCCCAATCGAGATACGTGTTGGACAAATCAACGGTTTCACTGGACGCTGCTCCGCCGGTGGCTGCATAGACGGTAAAGCTGCCGGTGTAAGAAAACAGGTTTAAAAACCGTTTGCCCGCCGCCGTTTCGCCGACTTTTTTGCGCGTGTTTCGATGATCCAAAAAAAGCCCCGTATCCAAATACTTATCAAGGTTGACCCAAAACTTGCGGCCGTTTTCGGTGATGACGAAATCGTCGCCCGCCTTTCCGGTTTTCTCGTATTGCTGCAAACCTTTTTGGCGTTCGCGGCGTTTGAGGTGGATTTGTTCGGGCGCAAAACCTGTAACGAAAGCGATGGCTTCCAAGACTTCGGCAAGCCACGCTTCATATTCTTCGGGCCGCATCAGCCAGCCGGTATCGTATTCCTGAAGGTGAATTCGATCTCCGTAAACATCGGCGGCAAAAGGGAATTGCGGGATGTCGCGGTCGTAAATGCGCCAGGCTTCGATGCCGTTGCGTTTCGCCCATTTCATAAGGTGTTTGATGTTTTTGCCCAAGCGGTTGGCAAACGGTGTGATGTCGGTCATTGATTTCAGGCGGAATAAAGTGGAAAACGGCAATTTTACTGTAATTAACGCCCGATTGCTTGACCGTTTCGGGCAAACCCTATACCATCCGCCGCTTATCTTGTCATACGAAGCCATCGCCTTCCAACCTAAACCGCCCTTACGGGCGCGTTTCTTTTGTTGCTTTGATTTTGCAAAGCGTATCTGTGCAGGTTGCCGTCGATGTAAACCACAAGCGAGCCGCTTGCGACAACCCTGTAACTTCACATTCCCCGTATCGTTACCCTTCCCTGCTTCAGGCCGTCTGAACCTTTCGGACGCGGGCGTTGTTGTCTTCCAAGGATAGCTATGTCTATTAAATTTGCCGATTTGAACCTCGATAAAAACATTTTGTCCGCCGTGCGCAGCGAGGGTTACGAAAGCCCAACCCCGATTCAGGCGCAAGCGATTCCGTTTGCTTTGGATGGCCGCGACATTATGGCTTCGGCACAAACCGGTTCCGGCAAAACCGCAGCCTTCCTGCTGCCGACTTTGCAAAAACTGACCAAACGCAGCGAAAAACCAGGCAAAGGCCCGCGCGCTTTGGTATTGACCCCGACCCGCGAATTGGCGGCGCAAGTCGAGAAAAACGCGCTGGCGTATGCCAAAAATATGCGTTGGTTCCGTACCGTCAGCATTGTCGGTGGCGCGTCTTTCGGCTATCAAACCCGCGCCCTGAGCAAACCCATCGATCTGATTGTCGCCACGCCGGGCCGTCTGATGGACTTGATGCAAAGCGGCAAAGTCGATTTCGCCCGTTTGGAAGTGCTGATTTTGGACGAAGCCGACCGTATGTTGGATATGGGCTTTATCGACGACATCGAAACCATCGTGGAAGCAACGCCGAGCGACCGTCAGACTTTATTGTTCTCCGCCACTTGGGACGGCGCGGTCGGCAAACTGGCGCGCAAACTGACCAAAGACCCTGAAATCATCGAAGTCGAACGCGTGGACGACCAAGGCAAAATCGAAGAACAACTGCTGTACTGCGACGATATGCGCCACAAAAACCGCCTGCTCGACCACATCCTGCGTGATGCCAACATCGACCAATGCGTGATTTTCACGTCCACCAAAGCCATGACCGAAGTCATCGCGGATGAATTGTACGAAAAAGGTTTCGCCGCCAACTGCCTGCACGGCGATATGCCGCAGGGCTGGCGCAACCGCACGCTGATGGATTTGCGCAAAGGCCGCTGCAAAATTTTGGTTGCCACCGACGTTGCCGCACGCGGTATCGACGTGCCGACCATTACCCACGTCATCAACTACGACTTGCCGAAACAGGCGGAAGACTACGTTCACCGCATCGGACGCACCGGCCGCGCAGGGCGTACCGGCATTGCGATGACTTTTGCCGAAGTAAACGAATACGTCAAAGTACACAAAATTGAAAAATACATCGGTCGCAAATTGCCTGAGCTGACCATCGAAGGCATGGAACCGACCCGCAAGCGCAAATCCGCAAGCGGCAAGCCGAAAGGTAAAGGCGGCTGGGGCGATCGCAAATCCGGCGGCTGGCGCGACGATCATAAACCGGGCAAAGAAGGCTTCGGCGGCAAAACGCGCGGCGAAGGTTTCAAGAAAGAAGGCTTTAAGAAAGATAGTTTCAAAAAAACCGGCGAAGGCTTCAAAGGCAAACACAAAGCCGGCGATTCTTTTGTAGGCAAAAGCGAACGCCGTTACAAAGACCGCTAAGCCCCAACCTGCCGCATAAACCAATGCCGTCTGAAACCGATTTCGGGTTTCAGACGGCATTTTTGTATAGTGGATTAACAAAAATCAGGACAATGCGACGAAGCCGCAGACAGTACAATAGTACGGAACCGATTCACTTGGTGCTTCAGCACCTTAGAGAATCGTTCTCTTTGAGCTAAGGCGAGGCAACGCCGTACTGCTTTTTGTTAATCCACTATAATGTTTCAGCACCGCCCGGCTTTGATACCCAAAGGATTAGGCTGCGATAAAAACCCTTTTCCGCTTTGGAAACAATTGAAATTTATGTAAATTTAGATACCTAGATTCCTTCCTACGCGGGAATGACGCGGAAAGGTTCAGATGCAGGGTAGGCATTCCCACCCGCCAAATCCCGCCCTTGCATCGGTCGGCAAGAATGCTCGCCCTACGGCCTGACGGTTCGATATGATGCCGTCTGAAAGCCCTTCAGACGGCATTGGCGCGACGGATTTACCGCCTCCTGCCGAAACCGCGCATAGCGGGGCGGCGGTAATTGGCAGGCGGGCGCGTTGTCGGACGGTAACGCTGCGCCTGCGCCGCCTGTTGTTCTGCACGGAGGCTGCGCGTGTTCAAATCCCTGCTGGTGCGCGCATTGGGGCGTGCGGACTGATGGTAGGCGGCACGCGCGCGCCGGGCGACAGGACTGTCTTGGTTGCCCGCCCGTGTGAATTTGTTTGCCAGCGCGTTGCCGATAAACGCGCCCGCCGCCGTGCCGACCAGGCTTTGCAGCAGCCAGCTTCCTGTCGATTGGTCGTAAATATACTGCTGCCCGTCTTTGCCGGTAACGGGTTGACCGTTGTTGCCGTTTGCCTGTGCTTCGGCAGGAATGGTGTCTTTGACTGCTTCGGGAGTCAGTTGGTAAACCGTATCGTCTGCCTGCTGTGCGAGCTGCTGTTGCAGGGCTTCAATCTGTTTCTGCTGCCGTTCGAGCCGCGCCTGCGTGTCGTCTTGGCAGGCGGCGAGTGCGAATGTTGCGATAAGCGCGGAGGCGATGATTTTTTTCATGTGTGTCCTGTTCGGGTGGAAAATCGGTTTTATTGTATCGCCGTCGGGAATTTTGGCAAGCATTCTGCCGGCAAATCGTGATGTTTACAGTGGCAGGGTGTGCAGTTTGCGGACAAACTCGAGGCTGTTGGCGACTGGGTTACCTTTGTTTTCGACTTCGTGTTCGGTTTCTACGGTCAGCAGGCGGCTGTTTTTGCATTTGTTCAAACTCAATTCGGCTTCGGCGGGGACGAAAAACAGGCGGTGTTTTTCGGCAAAACGGCGGGCACGCTTGTTTGCGGTTTTCAAAATCTGAAGCAGCGATACGTCCAGATGGAAGCGTCGCACACCCAATACGAGAATCCGTGCAGCAAAAAAATCGGCGGCATCGGTAAACTCGGCGGGGCTGCTGCGGCTGAAATCGTGCCGTTCGGCGGCTATCAGGGCGGCAACGGTGCGGATTTGCGGAATCATCGATTCGCTGATGAGTGTGTCGTCCCGCCCTGCATTGAGAAGCATTGGGGAAAAATCCTGTGCATCATCGACAATAATGCTGCAAGTGTGCAGGGTTTCGTTTTGTACGGCGGTTTGGGGCATTGCATTCATGGTCATTTTCCTGATTCTGTCGTGTGTTGCCGAATCGGGCGACCTGTGTGAAGGTAACAAAAAAGCCGCCCCGTTTTCGAGCGGCCTGTTTTGCGTATGGGATGGATTTCAAGCAAGCGCAAAAAAGTACCGCACGTCTGTGTGGTACCAATAGCAGTAAGCGGTTGTAAACGTTTTGCCTTGCATAATGAAATGCCGTCTGAAGATAAAAATATGGGGAGAGTCTAAATCAAAACGCTGCCGTGCCTCAAGCATCTTATCGAAATTTTTTTGATTTTTTAGCTATCCGATTGAAAATATTTAGTTTTATTTTTAACACTACCTGATATTGTCGGCAATTTCCCTTTATCCGCCCTGAAAAACGGTGCATAATCCCGAGCAAAACCACAATCAGGAGCAATTATGCAAAACTATCTGACCCCCAATTTCGCCTTTGCACCGATGATTCCCGAACGCGCCTCAGGCAGCCGCGTTTGGGATACGGAAGGGCGTGAATATATTGATTTTTCAGGCGGTATCGCCGTTAATGCGCTGGGACACTGCCACCCTGCCCTTGTCGATGCTTTAAACGCGCAGATGCACAAGCTGTGGCACATTTCCAATATCTATACGACACGGCCGGCGCAGGAATTGGCGCAAAAATTGGTTGCAAACAGCTTTGCCGACAAGGTTTTTTTCTGCAACTCGGGCGCGGAGGCGAATGAGGCGGCGTTGAAGCTGGCGAGGAAATATGCGCGCGACCGTTTCGGCGAAGGCAAAAGCGAAATCGTCGCCTGTATCAACAGTTTCCACGGGCGCACGCTGTTTACCGTGTCCGTCGGCGGCCAGCCGAAATACAGCAAGGATTATGCACCACTGCCGCAAGGCATTACGCACGTTCCGTTCAACGATATTACCGCGCTGGAAGCTGCCGTCGGCGAACAGACCTGCGCGGTCATCATCGAGCCGATACAGGGCGAAAGCGGCATCCTGCCCGCCACTGCGGAATATTTGCAAACCGCGCGCCGTCTGTGCGACCGGCACAATGCGTTGTTGATTTTGGACGAAGTTCAAACCGGGATGGGGCATACGGGCAGGCTGTTTGCCTATGAACATTACGGCGTTGTTCCCGATATTTTGAGTTCGGCAAAGGCATTGGGCTGCGGCTTTCCGATCGGCGCGATGCTGGCGACAGAAAAGATTGCCGCCGCCTTCCAACCGGGCACGCACGGCTCGACTTTCGGCGGCAACCCGATGGCGTGTGCGGTCGGCAGCCGCGCATTCGACATCATCAATGCGCCCGAAACTTTAAACCATGTCCGTGAACAGGGGCAGAAACTTCAGACGGCATTGCGGTCTTTGGGAGAACAAACGGGCGTGTTTAAGCAAGTTCGCGGCATGGGTCTGCTGCTCGGCTGCGTGTTGGACGCGCCTTATCGCGGACGCGCATCCGAAATAACCGCCGCCGCCTTGAAACACGGCGTGATGATTTTGGTTGCAGGTGCGGACGTATTGCGTTTCGCGCCTTCGCTGCTGTTGAACGATGAAGATATGGCGGAAGGTTTGGCGCGTCTGGAAAACACGCTGGTAGAATTTGCCGCCGCAAACTGCCCCTAGGCAGAAAGCAGATGCCGTCTGAAGGCGGGAAGGCTTCAGACGGCATCAGAAACAAAAAACCGCTTCGGAAACGTGGTTCAACGTTCCGAAGCGGTTTTGTTTGCCATCAGGACTCGAACACCAATTCCGGTTCCCTGCCCTCTTCAATGACTGCCTTACCGACCACCACTTTTTTCAAACCTTTCAAATCAGGCAGGCGGTACATGGTATCCAACAGGCAGCGTTCAACGATGGACCGCAGGCCGCGTGCGCCGGTTTTACGTTCCATTGCCTGACGGGCAATGCTGCGCAAAGCGTTTTCTTCAAATTCCAACTCGACGTTTTCCATGCCGAACAAGGCCTGATACTGCTTGACCAAGGCGTTTTTCGGCTCGGTTAAAATATTAATCAGCGCGTCTTCGTCCAACTCTTCCAAAGTTGCAATCACGGGCAAACGTCCGATCAATTCAGGAATCAGACCGAATTTGATCAAATCTTCCGGTTCGACGATGCCGAACAGCTTGGTAATGTCGGCATCCTCGTCCTTGCTGTGAACGGACGCACCGAAACCGATGCCGCCTTTCTCGGTGCGCTGACGGATTACTTTTTCCAAGCCTGCAAACGCGCCGCCGCAGATAAACAGGATGTTGGTGGTATCGACGTTGATAAATTCCTGATTCGGATGCTTGCGGCCGCCTTGGGGCGGAACACTTGCCACCGTACCTTCAATCAGTTTCAGCAAGGCTTGTTGCACGCCTTCGCCGGATACGTCGCGGGTAATCGACGGGTTGTCGCTTTTGCGTGAAATTTTATCGATTTCGTCGATATAGACGATGCCGCGCTGGGCTTTTTCGACATCGAAATCGCATTTGCCCAAGAGCTTGGTGATAATCTGTTCGACATCTTCGCCGACATAACCTGCTTCGGTCAGCGTGGTTGCATCCGCCATCACGAACGGCACATCCAGTTTACGCGCCAAAGATTGCGCCAACAGCGTTTTACCCGATCCGGTCGGGCCGATAAGCAGGATATTGGATTTCGACAATTCGACATTACCGCCGGCTTTAGGATGGCGCAGGCGTTTGTAATGGTTGTACACCGACACCGCCAAGGCTTTCTTGGCTGGTTCCTGACCGATAACGTGGTCGTTAAGGTTGGCGACGATTTCGGCGGGCGTGGGCAGTTTGCCGGATTCTTCCGGCTCCCCTCCGGCACTTTCCGAAGGCGTGCCGTCATTTCCGTCTTCATGCAATATTTCAATACAGTTTGAGACGCATTCGTCACAGATAAAGGCGTTTTCGCCCTCAATCAAATGTTTGACGTGTGATTTGGATTTTCCGCAAAAGGAACAGGTACGGTTTTCGTTGGACATAGCTTTCTTTACAATGTATGCGTTGCAGAAACGGCACGCGCCGTTCGGGTTGCCAAGTATAATAACTATATCCGTGCTTATCAATATAAAAGAATAGCATACATCTCAAGAATCAATTCTCTCGACTGAGATGTATATACCAACCATTTTTTATAGGACGATATAACTCTATATTTGCAGAATATCTTTGAGCAACTTGATCCAAATCTTCCTCCGTAATTCTTTCTACGATATACATTTCAGTGCTGGGATCTAAGGCAACCTCTTTATCGTAGTTCTTTATATGATCCTCAAGATTTGGAGTATAGACATACTCCTTGTACCCTCCGCTGATAGAAACACCCCATGTATGAAAGAGCAAGCATACTTCTGATATCCCATCATACTGTATACTAATAATATCCAGTCTCTTGATTAAAGAGTCCAATTCCTTTTTATCTTTAGATGAGATAACATGGGCCGTACTATCTGTTTCGTCATAAGGGGGATAATGAAATCCATCGTACTTAACAGAAATTTTTCTCAATCTCTCAAATTCAGACTCGTAGAGCTTGAAATGCTCTAACATTTGATGATCTGACGACACATTATTTCTTGTACACCCAAAAAGCAAAAAAATGAATGTAATTAAAAAGAATATTGATGATTTAGGCATTTCTTGATATTTACAGGTTTGTTATCTTGATAAGATTTATAGATTTCATCTAAGATAACTTGAGCCGTTAAAAAAGAAGGAGTTCCTCCATATCTATTATATAGTCTGAAACCTATTTTGATAGCTTCATTATATCTATAAAGGAAATTTTAAAGTACACCCATAATGGAAAAAATGTTTTATCAAATTAGCGACCCCACACAAAATGTTCCCGAAGGAGATGACAGTTGGATAGATCAATTGAAACAAGAGAATATAATGTGCGATTGTGGAAATATCATTAAACATACAGCAATTGATGTCTTTCTAAATGAAAAAATAAAAAAAAGTTTTGCTCCAATTACCTACGCAAGAGGTACATTTATTGGAATGTTACATAAAGATATTGTTTCATTACTGGGCATTCAAAATATTGAGAATGTATATTTTGTAGGAAAGGTTTATGATGTAAACAAAACTGTATCCAAAGAATACATTTCAGTTGTTCCAAAATTTAGAATTTATATAAGGGGAGGGAAAGAATCAACTTGTAGTATATGTGAAAAGTGCGGAGTCGTTTTATATTTTCCTTTGCCATTAAATAGTTGGTATATTGTGGATAAATCTATCCCAAATCTCACTTTCTTTCCAAGCGCTTTAACAGGTATTATTGTGAATGACGAAATTTTAAAACAAATAAAAAATCAGGAATTAAAAGAATTGGATATGAAAAATTGCCAGTATTAAAAGAAGCAATTGATGGTCACAATAGTTGTTTTGGGGCTTTGCCACCGGAATAATGACCTTTTCGGCAAAATCAAGAGTACTCGCAATGTCTTAGTTCCCTCAATATCACTCGCATCATCAAAAGCTGCTAAAAAATCTGCATCCCAAAGTTCTCTAATCCGATTTTGAATGTATTGAGAAACCCATGCCCCCAAATTTCGAGTATTATCTTTCAACTGTGCTACTCCTGCACCGGCTGTTAACTCCCATTCTGTAAACCCAACCGCTTTTCCGATAAAACCATAGTGTATATTTAGACCACAAATCATAGAAAAACAAGAAATGTTTATTCTTATCACAAGACCAATGTTTATACCCTTGAAGTCTTTGTATTGCCTTCTTGTGATTCCAAGGACATCCTGCCGCGTATTACCTTAAAATCCCGCCGATTCGGCTATAATACGCCCCTTCGCAACCGCCCCGGCGGCAGAAATGCCGTCTGAAACCAAATCTGAAATCTGAGGATATTCATGAAAAAAACCCAACGCGGCTACGCCCGCCAAGACCGTGTCAAAGAACAAATTATGCGCGAGCTTGCCGAACTCGTCCGTACCGGACTGAAAGACCCCCGCGCCGGCTTCATCACCATTAACGAAGTCGAAGTCACCCGAGATTACAGTCATGCAACCGTGTTCTATACGGTTTTAAACCAAGACGCGCGCGAAATTACGGAAGAAGTGCTGGAACACGCGCGCGGACACCTCCGCAGCGAATTGGCCAAACGCATCAAGCTGTTCAAAATCCCCGAGCTGCATTTCAAATACGACGAATCCTTGGAACGCGGTATGAACCTGTCCGCCCTTATCGATCAAGTGGCGGCGGAAAAACCGGTTGAAGACTGATACTACTAAAATGAACAATCTGATTCCCGAACATTTAGCCGCCTATGCACATAGTGATAGCCTGCAAATTGAAGGCGTGCATCGTTGCTTTTCATTATCCTGCCAAGGTAGAGATACTTTCCACATCCGTTACTATGGAGAGCCTTTTGACGGATTGATTACCGATACTGATAAGGCGCCGGTAAAAATTGTGGCGGTAGAAGCTGTAAGCGGCGATGAAATCGTATTGTTTGATGGTGCGGAACATGGCTATAACGCTATGTTTTGCAACAAATATAGCCCAAATCAAAAGCAAAACAGAACGTTAACTGATTTGGATGAGTATGCTTACCGAGTTCTGATTCATCTTTATTACAATATAGACTACGAAGATGAATATGAAGATTTCGTCAATTCTGAAGGACAAGTTCCCTTAATTGATGGTCGCGTCATTAGTTTTGACTCATTAAAACGAAATGGCTTTGATGCAATCAGCGTTGATCTAATTGATGAAAAACAATCTGTTCGTGAATTATTGAATGAAGAATTAAGCTAACACGCAGGCCGTCTGAACCCTTTCAGACGGTCTGAACATTAATATTCCCTAATTGATATGACCAATAAACCCGCCAAACGCCCGGTCAACGGCGTTCTTCTTCTCGACAAACCCGAAGGCCTTTCCAGCAACACCGCCCTGCAAAAAGTGCGGCGTTTGTTCCGTGCCGAAAAAGCCGGACATACCGGCGTGCTCGACCCTTTGGCAACCGGACTTTTGCCCGTCTGCTTCGGCGAAGCCGCCAAATTCGCCCAATACCTGCTGGATGCCGACAAAGCCTACACCGCCACGCTGAAACTCGGCGAAGCCAGCAGCACGGGTGATGCCGAAGGCGAAATCGTTGCCACCGCTCGCGCCAATATTTCCTTAGCCGAATTTCAGACGGCATGCCAAGCACTGACAGGCAACATCCGCCAAGTGCCGCCGATGTTTTCCGCCCTCAAGCACGAAGGCAAACCGCTGTACGAATACGCCCGCAAAAGCATCGTCATCGAACGCAAAGCGCGCGACATTACCGTTTACGCCATCGATATTGCCGAATTTGACGCGCCCAAAGCCGTGATAAACGTGCGTTGCAGCAAAGGCACCTATATCCGCACCCTCAGCGAAGACATCGCCAAACACATCGGTACGTTCGCCCACCTGACCGCCCTGCGCCGCACCGAAACCGCCGGCTTTACCATCGCCCAAAGCCACACGCTTGAGGCCTTGGCAAATTTGAACGAAAAAGAACGCGACAGCTTGCTGCTGCCCTGCGACGTATTGGTTGCACACTTCCCCCAAACCGTTTTAAACGATTATGCCGTCCATATGCTCCGCTGCGGACAACGTCCGCGTTTCGAGGAAGACCTGCCTTCCGATACGCCGGTACGCGTTTACACGGGAAACGGCCGCTTTGTCGGCCTGGCGGAATATCAAAAGGAAATATGCCGTCTGAAAGCCTTGCGCCTGATGAATACTGCGGTATCCGCCGCCTGAGCGGGAATGAAAAATATGATGCCGTCCGAACCATGTGTTCAGACGGCATCGTATTTTTCAGTATTTAAACCGTTTCCCTACCCCAATCTTTACCCCTTAAAATCGAAGCATCGACATCTTGAATATCGCGGTGTCCCGTAAACGCCATAGATATATCCATTTCCTTATATAGGATTTCCAGCGCACGGGTTACGCCTTCTTCACCATACGCACCCAAACCATACAGGAACGCGCGGCCTATCATTGTGCCTTTCGCACCCAAAGCCCAAGCTTTCAAAATATCCTGACCGCTGCGAATGCCACTGTCCATCCAAACCTCGATGTCGCTGCCCACCGCGCTGACTACATCAGGCAAAGCTTTAATGGCGGACACGGTATCGTCAAGTTGACGACCGCCATGATTGGAAACAACCAATGCATCCGCGCCGCTTTTCGCTGCCTTTTCTGCGTCTTCAGGTTCCATAATGCCTTTGATAATCAACTTGCCGCCCCACAAATCTTTAATGCGCGCCACATCGTCCCAGCTCAGGCGCGGGTCGAATTGTTCGGAAGTCCACGAAGACAGCGAAGACAAATCGCCGACGTTTTTCGCATGGCCGACAATATTGCGGAAGGTGCGGCGTTCCGTGTTCAGCATTTTCATGCACCATTCCGGCTTAGTCGCCAAATTGATTAAATTGGCGATGGTCGGTTTCGGCGGCGCAGACAGGCCGTTTTTGATGTCTTTGTGCCGTTGACCCAAAACCTGCAAATCGGCGGTCAAAACCAAGGCCGAACATTTGGCATCTTTCGCGCGCTTAATCAGGTTTTCCATAAACTCGCGGTCGCGCATCACATAAAGCTGAAACCAAAACGGCGCGCTGGTGTTCTCGGCAACGTCTTCAATCGAACAGATGGACATTGTGGACAGCGTAAACGGAATGCCGAACTTCTCCGCCGCCCGCGCCGCCAAAATTTCGCCATCGGCGTGCGCCATACCCGTGAAACCTGTTGGCGCAATCGCCACCGGCATTTTCACATCCTGCCCGATCATTTTGGTTTCGAGACTGCGTCCCTCCATATTGACCAATACTTTTTGACGGAAGCGGATGTCTTTGAAATCCGAAGTATTTTCCCGATAAGTCGTTTCCGTCCACGAACCCGAATCGATGTAATCGTAAAACATACGCGGCATCTTGCGTTTGGCAACGCGGCGCAAGTCTTCGATGCAGGTCATTTTGCTCAAATCACGTTTCATCTTGTTTTTCCCTGTTTGACAGCCTGATGGAATATGCCGTCTGAAACCGCTTGAGCCTTCAGACGGCATTCCAGGCAATACCCAAATAAATCACTAAGATTTAGATAATCTATATCAATATCAAAAATAAATCAAATCGTTTTGAAACCGCTTGCCGGCAAAACGCCCCAACCGCGCTCCTCAAAAAACATAACCAACTGATTCAAAAAACCAAACAAATAAAGCAAAATCAGACTATACCGCCATTTAAACAAACAATCGGCAACAGCTCCCCCATACTTGACTGAAACACTCAGATATTGGACAATTCCGCCCACTATAAAAAAGCCGACACGGGCAACCACTACCATGAGACTGACCACCAAAGGGCGTTTCGCCGTTACCGCTATGCTGGATTTGGCGATGAACGCGCAAACCGGCGCCGTCAAACTCAGTGCCATCAGCGAACGCCAAAACATATCCCTCTCCTATCTCGAGCAATTGTTCGGCAAACTCCGCCGCGCCGGACTGGTTGAAAGCCTGCGCGGGCCCGGCGGCGGCTACATCCTCGCCGCACCGGCAGCACGCATCAACATCGCCCAAATCATTTCCGCCGCCGAAGACCGGCTGGACGCGACCCAATGCGGCAGCAAAGCCAACTGCCACCACGGCGCGCCCTGCCTAACGCACGACCTTTGGGAGAATTTAAACAAAACCATCAACGACTACCTCGGCAGCGTTACCCTGCAAAGCATCATCGAACAGAAAAACAGCGGCGACGGCAGCCGCGTCGTCCAATTTACACACATCCATTAAATAACACTCGAAAAAGAAAGAGCAAACCATGACCGTCAAAACCCCCGTTTACCTCGACTACGCCGCCACCACCCCCGTTGACAAACGCGTTGCCGAAAAAATGATTCCCTATCTGACCGAAACCTTCGGCAACCCCGCCTCCAACAGCCACGCATTCGGCTGGGAGGCAGAAGAGGCCGTCGAAAAAGCCCGCGCCGACATCGCCGCCCTGATTAACGCCGACCCCAAAGAAATTATCTTCACCAGCGGCGCGACCGAGTCCGACAACCTCGCCATCAAAGGCGCGGCAAACTTCTACAAAACCAAAGGCAAACACCTCATCACCGTCAAAACCGAACACAAAGCCGTGCTCGACACGATGCGCGAACTCGAACGCCAAGGCTTTGAAGTTACCTACCTCGGCGTGCAGGAAAACGGTTTGATTGATTTGGAAGAACTCAAAGCCGCCATCCGCGACGACACCATCCTGATTTCCGTAATGTGGGTAAACAACGAAATCGGCGTGGTGCAAGACATTCCCGCCATCGGCGAAATCTGCCGCGAACGCAAAATCGTCTTCCACGTCGATGCCGCCCAAGCCTGCGGCAAAGTGCCTGTCGATGTCGAAGCCGCCAAAATCGACCTGCTCTCGATGTCCGCGCACAAAGTGTACGGCCCCAAAGGCATCGGCGCGCTGTATGTCCGCCGCAAACCTCGCGTCCGCCTCGAAGCCCAAATGCACGGCGGCGGCCACGAACGCGGCTTTCGCAGCGGCACATTGCCGACCCACCAAATCGTCGGCATGGGCGAAGCCTTCCGCATCGCCAAAGAAGAACTCGAACAAGATATGGCGCACTACCGCAAACTGCGCGACATCTTCCTCAAAGGCATCGAAGGCATCGAAGAAGTCTATGTCAACGGCGACCTCGAACACCGCGCCCCGAACAACCTGAACGTCAGCTTCAACTTCGTCGAAGGCGAAAGCCTGATTATGGCAGTGAAAGAACTCGCCGTATCCAGCGGCTCCGCCTGCACCTCCGCCTCGCTCGAACCAAGCTACGTCCTGCGCGCATTGGGCAGAAATGACGAATTGGCGCACTCGTCCCTGCGTATCACCTTCGGCCGCATGACCACCGAAGAAGAAGTGCAATTCGCCGCCGAACTGATCAAATCCAAAATCGGCAAACTGCGCGAACTGTCGCCGCTGTGGGAAATGTTCAAAGACGGGATTGATTTGAACTCGATTGAATGGGCGGCGCATTAAAGTTGTCCACTAAGTAAATGCCGTAATAGAGTTTGGACGTTCAAATTTTGGGTAAACTAAGAAATTATTTTCTAATTGGAGATGAAGGAAAGTATTATGAGTAGATATGAAAAATGTAATTGCCAAGGTAACGATATTGTTTGCAAGAAATGTGGTGCAACATACCCAAAAAGTGGAAATAGCTTCCCTAAACCAGTACCTAAAGGGAGTGGTGGCTGTAAAAAATACGCAAAATGTCCTTTTTGCCATGAGGAATGTTGCTTGGAATTTGACCGTCCAAGTTTACGACCTTAAAACAAACAGCAAACGTATGTCAGTTGAAAGCCTAAAAAATCCGTTACAACTGATGGAACGTTGGATTTTGCAATCCAGCTCATCCAGCCAAAGATTACAAACAAAAAAGGTCGTCTGAAAACCATAAAGACCTTTTCAGACGGCCTAAAAGCCACAACCTTCAAATCAAGGATGCAACCTATGAACGAACAAGAACTCGACCTCGATAATCTCGACAACCTGCTTGAAGATTTTGACGGCGTTACCGTAGAAGGCGGCGTCGATTCGGAAAACGACGACGGCTGCGAAGGCGGCGCGTGCAAAATCTGAATTTCAGGCCGTCTGAAAATCGGCAAACAAACCACTTAAACTATCAAAAAACATTAAGGAAACCACATCATGGCATACAGCGATAAAGTAATTGACCACTACGAAAACCCACGCAACGTCGGCACATTCGACAAGGGCGACGATTCCGTCGGCACCGGCATGGTCGGCGCGCCCGCCTGCGGCGATGTAATGCGCCTGCAAATCAAAGTGAACGACGAAGGCATCATCGAAGATGCGAAATTTAAAACCTACGGCTGCGGCTCCGCCATCGCTTCGTCCAGCCTGATTACCGAGTGGGTCAAAGGTAAAAGCCTGGATGACGCGCTGGCAATCAAAAACAGCGAAATCGCCGAAGAACTGGAACTGCCGCCGGTAAAAATCCACTGCTCCATCTTGGCTGAAGATGCGGTAAAAGCGGCTGTTGCCGACTACCGCAAACGTCAGGAAAACAGATAAAGCCCTTCAGACGGCATCGCCCTCCCGCAATGCCGTCTGAACCGCCCGCCGCTTCGGTTCTTTCCGGGGCGGCACAACAAGGAAAAGAATATGATTACCCTTACCGAGAATGCCGCAAAACACATCAATGACTATCTCGCCAAACGCGGCAAAGGCTTGGGCGTACGCTTGGGTGTGAAAACCAGCGGCTGCTCGGGTATGGCGTACAACCTTGAATTTGTCGATGAAGCCGACGGCGACGACCTGATTTTTGAAGAACACGGCGCGCGCATTTATATCGATCCGAAAAGCTTGGTTTATTTAGACGGTACGCAAGTCGATTACACCAAAGAGGGTTTGCAGGAAGGTTTCAAATTTGAAAACCCGAATGTCAAAGACTCCTGCGGCTGCGGCGAGAGCTTCCACGTTTAAGACATAAAAATGGCGGAACCGTATCCAAACCGTCCCGCCATTTTTTCGCTTCCTGCCTGTTGTAGCTGCCTTTGCCTTTTCTTTTCCGTTCTACCTTGTGTCGGAACAAATCAGATTTCACTAAGGCTTTTAAAGCATTGTCGCGTATTTTGCCTTTATTGTGCTGCACTTTACCGCCCATATTCAGTCCTTTCGTTTAAGAAATAGCAGATTATAAGGCAAAAACAGTTTTCTGCCAAAATCTTACATTTATCATTCTACTATGTCCCAATATTTCACCCTCTTCCGGATTGAACCCGCTTTCGATATCGACGCCGAAAACTTGGAGCAAACCTACCGCGCCTTGGCTGCCCGCTTCCATCCTGACAAATTCGCTTCAGCATCCGCCTTTGAGCAAAAACAGGCTGTGATGATGTCGTCCACCATCAACGATGCCTACCGCACCTTAAAAAATCCCATCGACCGCGCCGCCTACCTGCTGAAGACATCGGGTATCGATGCCGACGCGCCAGAGCATACCTCTTTCGCCCCCGACTTCCTCATGCAGCAAATGGAATGGCGCGAAACGCTGATGGAGGCACAGGCAGGCAACGACCTTGACTCCTTGAAAAATCTCGATAACGAAATCCGCGCCGAACAAGAAAAACTGTTCTGCAGTCTGAAACAGTCATTCGCGCGCCAAGATTACGACACCGCCGCACAACAAGTCCGACAAGGCAGGTTTCTCGACAAACTCCGAAACGAAATTTCCTCAGCATTATAATCCGCACCGTGTTTCAGACGGCATACCCGCTTCATACGCCATGCCGTCTGAACATAGCGGCTACCCGCCCACAACAGACAAAAGCCGTGGAGGGACATCCAAAAAATAACATTTTTGCGGGAGGCAATGCCGAACCTCCGCCTGCGTCCGTTTTTTAATGACGTGCGCCGACGTTTCGGCATTGCCCCCATTCTATCCTTCGAAACATTACCAATCAGATAAGTCAGGTAATTTTATACCTTTCCCATTCATTGCATTCAATTCGTGCATTATAACACTCCACAAATTAGGACAATCATCACCGAAATTAAAACATATCCATTCATTTCGTGTTGAGAGTGATTTTTTTGTTCCCTCAAATTTGGTAAATGATTTGTAAAAGAAATAAAATCTAATTCACTATCTTGCATATAATACACAATCAACCAAGACCATTCCGATTTGCTTAATTCATAAAATGCTTTGTAAAATTCAGATTTATCAAAATATGGGTTTAATTGTATATAGCTTTTGATAGTACGAGAAACTGTTATTGTATCTGTTGGCATATTTGCCTCATACAATTTAATTTCATATTCTCCTTTTCCAACTAAAAAATCAAAAATTTCGTCCTGTGCAATAGCTTTTTGCAGTTTTTCTGTATTATTCATAATGTTTTTGTTATTATTACATCTGTTACTCTAATAGGGTCTACTATCGGCAGAAAATCCTTCTTCGGACGGTATGCCAAAATCGGCATCAGCTTCGGCAAAGACCGTCCCGAAAGCACACATACCTGCACATCAAACTTTTTCAATCCGCCCGTTTTTCCTCCTCGCATTCCCATCCGAAAATATACCGTCTTCATCCACCTGTTCCTCCAAATCGAAAAACGCCAATACTTCCCACCAATCACCGTCATCGGCACGATACGCCATCTTCCCCTCCGTCCCGTTTTCCTATGGAAAGGATTATGCCCCAATGCCGTCTTAAATGCCGCCGTACAAATTTGTGGAAGCCGGACGCTTCCCGCCGCATTTTGCCCACGCCTTTCAGACGGCATATCCGGCCGCCGCACCGTTTCGCGTCAAAATATGCTAAAATAAGCAACAATTTTTTGCCATACGAAACATTGAAACCATGACCGACGCAACCATCCGCAACGACCACAAATTCGCCCTCGAAACCCTGCCCGTCAGCCTTGAAGACGAGATGCGAAAAAGCTATCTCGACTACGCCATGAGCGTGATTGTCGGGCGCGCGCTGCCGGACGTACGCGACGGTCTCAAACCCGTACACCGCCGCGTGCTTTACGCCATGCACGAGCTGAAAAACAACTGGAACGCCGCCTACAAAAAATCGGCGCGCATCGTCGGCGATGTCATCGGTAAATACCATCCGCACGGCGATTCCGCGGTTTACGACACCATCGTACGCATGGCGCAGGATTTTTCGATGCGTTATGTACTGATTGACGGTCAGGGCAACTTCGGCTCGGTTGACGGCGACGGCGCGGCAGCGATGCGTTATACCGAAATCCGCATGGCGAAAATCGCCCACGAAATGCTGGCGGACATCGAAGAAGAAACCGTCAATTTCGGCCCGAACTACGACGGCAGCGAACACGAGCCGCTGGTGTTGCCGACCCGCTTCCCCGCGCTGTTGGTCAACGGCTCGTCCGGTATCGCCGTCGGTATGGCGACCAACATCCCGCCGCACAACCTCACCGACACCATCAACGCCTGTCTGCGTCTTTTGGACGAACCCGAAACCGAAATCGACGAATTGATCAACATCCTGCAAGCCCCCGATTTCCCGACTGGGGCAACCATCTACGGCTTGAGCGGGGTGCGCGAAGGCTATAAAACAGGCCGCGGTCGCGTTGTTATGCGCGGTAAGACCCATATCGAACCCATAGGCAAAAACGGCGAACGCGAAGCCATCATCATCGACGAAATCCCGTATCAGGTGAACAAAGCCAAGCTGGTGGAAAAAATCGGCGAACTGGTGCGCGAAAAAACCTTGGAAGGCGTATCCGACCTGCGCGACGAATCCGACAAATCCGGTATGCGCGTCGTTATCGAATTGAAACGCAACGAAAACGCCGAAGTCGTTTTAAACCAACTCTACAAACTCACCCAGCTTCAAGACAGCTTCGGTATCAACATGGTTGCCTTGGTGGACGGTCAGCCGCGCCTGCTGAACCTGAAACAGATTTTGGCGGAATTCCTGCGCCACCGTCGCGAAGTCGTTACCCGCCGCACCCTGTTCCGCCTGAAAAAAGCACGTCATGAAGGCCATATCGCCGAAGGTAAAGCCGTCGCCTTGTCCAATATCGACGAGATGATTCGGTTGATTAAAGAATCTGCTGACGCGCCTGAAGCCAAAGAAAAACTGCTGTCCCGCGCATGGCGCAGCGGTTTGGTGGAAGACATGTTGAGCCGTACCGACCTCGACCTGCACATGGCGCGTCCCGAAGGTTTGCCCGCCAATCTCGGCTTACAGGAACAAGGCTATTATCTGAGCGAAATCCAGGCCGACGCCATCCTGCGCATGAGCCTGCGCAACCTGACCGGCCTCGACCAAGAAGAAATCGTCGGCGACTACAAAAACATTATGGCAAAAATCATCGACTATTTGGACATTTTGGCGAAACCGGAACGCATTACCCAAATCATCCGCGAAGAATTGGAAGAAACCAAAACCAATTTCGGCGACGAACGCCGCAGCGAAATCAACCCGTTCGGCGGCGACATTGCCGATGAAGACCTGATTCCGCAACGCGAAATGGTCGTTACCCTGACACATGGCGGTTATATCAAAACCCAGCCGACCACCGACTATCAGGCGCAGCGTCGCGGCGGACGCGGCAAACAGGCTGCCGCCACCAAAGACGAAGACTTTATCGAAACCCTGTTTGTTGCCAACACGCATGATTATTTGATGTGCTTTACCAATTTAGGCAAGTGCCACTGGATTAAGGTTTACAAGCTGCCCGAAGGCGGACGCAACAGCCGCGGCCGTCCGATAAACAACGTCATCCAGTTGGAAGAAGGCGAAAAAGTCAGCGCGATTTTGGCAGTACGCGAGTTTCCCGAAGACCAATACGTCTTCTTCGCCACCGCGCAGGGAATGGTGAAAAAAGTCCAACTTTCCGCCTTTAAAAACGTCCGCGCCCAAGGCATCAAAGCCATCGCGCTCAAAGAAGGCGACTACCTCGTCGGCGCCGCGCAAACAGGCGGTGCGGACGACATCATGCTGTTCTCCAACTTGGGCAAAGCCATACGCTTCAACGAATACTGGGAAAAATCCGACAACGGCGAAGCGGAAGATGCCGACATCGAAACTTTAGACGGCATCGAAGACGAAACCGCCGACAGCGAAAACGCCCTGCCGAGTGGCAAACACGGTGTTCGCCCGTCCGGCCGCGGTAGCGGCGGTTTGCGCGGTATGCGCCTTCCCGCCGACGGCAAAATCGTCAGCCTGATTACCTTCGCTCCTGAAACCGAAGAAAGCGGTTTGCAAGTTTTAACCGCCACCGCCAACGGATACGGAAAACGCACCCCGATTGCCGATTACAGTCGTAAAAACAAAGGCGGGCAAGGCAATATTGCCATTAACACCGGCGAGCGCAACGGCGATTTGGTCGCCGCAACCTTGGTCGGCGAAACCGACGATTTGATGCTGATTACCAGCGGCGGCGTGCTTATCCGCACCAAAGTCGAACAAATCCGCGAAACCGGCCGCGCCGCAGCAGGCGTGAAACTGATTAACTTGGATGAAGGCGAAACCTTGGTATCGCTGGAACGTGTTGCCGAAGACGAATCCGAATCCGAACTCTCCGACGCTTCTGTAATTTCCAATGTAACCGAACCGGAAGCCGAGAACTGAAAATCATCTTCCGATGCCGTCTGAAAGCCTTTCAGACGGCATTTTTTATGGAACTGCCCTGCTCAACAACACGGAATGGACACCAGATTTCCTGCTCCAATACAGATGTTTTATCGGCTTTTTTACTTCAGGAATCGGAATGTCCAAAACCAGCCGAAGGGTTCTCCGTGGAACACCAATACTGAAAGATGGTTTGAGAATATTTCGGCATAGGATTGCATATGTTTCAACACACAGGACGACACATAAAGCGTCGCCCTGTGTGTTGTCCTGATTTGGAAGGGGTTACCCCCTCCCAAATAAAGTCTGATTCTACCGCTCTAAAGGGCGGGGTTTCAACCGAAAAGGAAATACGATGAAACACATCCCGCATCTTGCCCGAATTGGAAAGAAGCCAATAAACCGAACCTTCCCGTCCTTCAAAGCGGAACTTAACCGTTAGGGAAATTCCGATAAAGCAGGCCAATCCTTTTGTCCCATACAAACCTATGCCGTCTGAAGACCCTTTCAGACGGCATAGGTTGAAAATGCGGCACACCCAAATATAGTGGATTAACAAAAATCAGGACAAGGCGAGGCAACGCCGTACTGGTTTAAATTTAATCCACTATAAAAAGGGCGGCAAATCGCCGCCCTTCCCTTCAAACCTTCCGCCTGCCCAAACAGCAGACAGGCGAAAAAGCCCTTACCACTGATAACCGACAGATGCGGAAGCACCGAAATGGCCGCGCGAATTGCCGGAAGCCGTGCCTTTGATAATCCAATTTCCGCCGTCGGAAATGCTCGAGTAGCCGATGGCGTAACCGGCTTCGCCGCGATAAGTGCCGCCGCCGATCGCCATCATACTCTTGCCGGGCAAATAGGCCTGAACCAAACCTGCGGTTGCAATCGCTTGGGCGATGCCCGCACGCGCGTTGCCGTCCACATTGTCGATGCGGTTGTTCAAGTTTTGCGCCACGCCTTTAAGTTGTGCAACGTTTGTAACATCCCCCTCTTTAACGCCCGGGGCGACATTGGTAATGCGGACGGGTTTGTTGTCCTTCTTACTGCCGACATTCAATGCGTCCCCATCCACGCTCAAAGTGGGCGCATCCGCCCCCGTACCGAGCGAAACGCTGGAAAACTGCGGAGTCATCGAAGTGGCGATGCCGATATTCTTACCGTTGCGGGTAATCTCGATGTTGTTGCCGGCATCAATGTTGACGGTTTCATCCATCTTTACCTTGCTCGGCGAAACATTGCCGCTGATGACTTTGCCCGAAGAACCTTTAACTACTTTGGAATCCAAATTCCAACCGCTGTTTTGCAGCTGATCGACGTTGACGGCATCGTCCGGTTTCTGACCCCAGGCAACATTGGTAATGACCGTGCCGCCGATACCTTTGTCCAAACCGTTGTCTTTCAGGTATTTGTCTTTCGCTTCAACCCGTGCGACTTCTGCTGCGGCTTTTTGAGCGGCTTCGATAACGGCTTGAGGCTGACCCTTCAGCTGTTCGGCAATCTTGTCGGCAGCAGATTTGGCATATTGGTCCTGCTGCTTGGACAATGCGTCTTTCTGATCGACAGTCAGCACGGCATCGTCGGAACGTTTCGCAAGCGGCGTATAACGGTCGCCCTTGTTCTCAGGGTCCATGCTGGCAGACTGGCGGACTTTCGCCGGATCGACTTTAGGCTGGGTCTTGTCGGCAGTACCGTCGGCTTTGCCGGGATACCAGTTGCCGTCTGCATCTTTAACCACTTTATTGCCGTTTTCATCGACAGCGGAAATCTGGCTTATCGGCAACTCGGCATCTACTCTGATGTAGGTGTTGGTTACGGTCTTACCGTCTTTGTCGACTTCCTCAACCGTTGCCGCTTTAACGACGGTATTGTTGCCATTGGCAAAGTGTACATTGTCGTCAGGATTCACTTTTTCCGGCTTGCCCGCATCCAGCGCGTATTTGCTGTCGCCGAATGCCGCATCCGCTTTGGCTTTTTCTGCCAATCCAACGTTCCAGCCGGATTTGTTGATTGCATTGGCGACCGTATTGCCGGTTACAAAACCCGAGCCGCCATTGTCTGCCGCTTTAATATCCGCAGCGGGAATTTCCGTATCCGTCTTCGGTTTCCCGTTTTCATCGCGCTCATAGTATTTGCCGTCAATGATGACCGCGTGAACTTTCGAGCCGTCGTTTTTGGTTATCTCGACTTTGTTGGTAACCTTGCCTTCTTTGGCAGACACGGTAATCACACGTGTGCCGTCGGCGGCGGTGCTTCCGCGCACCTCAATGCCGTTGCCGCCTTTGAAGTCGACCTTGTTGGCGTTCTTCACGACATCGGTGTAGCCGTTGCCGTCTTTGGTCGATACCACCCAGCCCATATTTTGCAAATCGCCTACGGTTGCGGCGGCGTTCTTGTTCACCGGTGCAGCTTTTGTACCTGCCAAATCAATCAGTTTTTCCGTTTTCGACTCTGCCGGCTTACCGTCCGCCTTTTTATCGCCGTTCGGTTTGGTGCTTACTTCGCTTGTATTCAACACCGATGCCACGCCGACAAGTTGGGCCGGTTTGCCGTCTGAAGAGATTTTCAGTGCCGTTTCCGGTTCTTTTCCTGTTTCGTTGTTGCTTGCGTTTACGGCTTTTTCCGTCGTCAGGCTGACCGGTTTTTTACCGTCTTCATCTTTACCGATTTTCACGGTTGCAAACTCAACATCGTCTTTGGTCGCATAAGTGACTTTGCCGCCCGCATCCTGTTTCACGGTCAGATTTTTACCTGCAACCATCTCAACGGTTTTACCCGGATTGATGACTTCCCCGTCGTTCTTCAGGGTATTGTCGGCAGTCAGATTGTCGGCGGCGACAGTGGCGGAAGTTTTCAGCGTAAAGCCGGAATTGTTAATCATATCCGCAACATTTTGGGCAGTTGCCACTTTGTTCAAACCTGCCTCATCTGCCGCTTTATTTGCAGTATCAAGTTTAGTTTGAGCCGCTTTCTTAGCCTGTTCATCTCCTGCTTTCGCCAATTCATCTTGAGCATCTTTGATTGCTTTCGATAAATCCGCAGCATTGGCAACCGGACCTGCAACTTTACCCGTAGCTTTACCGTCTTTGGTTTCCGCAGTGATTACACCCGTATCCACATCCACTTTCACCCGGCTTTCCTTGCCGTCGGTTTCGATGCTGACCGTCGTTCCCTTGCCGTTTACAAAGTTCACGGTGTCATACGCCCTGACAAAATCAACCGCGCTTCCGTTGCCCTTCAAGTTCCAGCCGCTGTTTAACACGTCGCCCACAGTGGCAGCGTTGTTCGCATTCACATTGCCGTCCGCCGTACCGATTGTCGGGGCGGATTGCGATTTGCTTGCCGGATTGCCGGCATCCGCCGTGTTGCGTGTTTCAGGGAGGTTTGATTTGACATTCGACAAAGTGGTCGGAGATGTCGTGCCGTTCGCGCCGTTGACCGAAACGATTACGTCGCCTGCCGGCACTTCGTCTCCCGTACCGTCGGCATTCGGATAAAACTTGGTTTCCGTCTTGCCGCCATTGGTTACGGTTTTCGGATAGACTTTTGTTCCGTCTTTCTTGGTATATTCCACGGGTTTGACCGAATTGTTCGTCGCAAGCTGGTGATCCACACCCACCGTAATGGTGCGGACATTGCCCTCCGTTTTACCGGAAACGGTAACGCCCGATGCGCCCACGAATTTCACTTCTTCGGCATTTTTTACCTGCGCGTTGTAAGCCTTGGCGGGATTGTCTGTTTTCTTATCGGCAGAAAGCACCCAGCCCATACCGCGCAAGTCGCCCACGGTGGCGGCGGTATTGTCGCCGACTGTCGGAGTGCCTGTAGTCGGTTTGCTTAAATCAACCAAGCCTGTTTTTGGCGTATCTTTGTTGTCAACTTGCGGATAAGTCGCTAAACCGCTAGTTACGCCTGTAATACTCACTGGTTGAGCCGCACCACCTGCCGTTGCGGCAGGACGGCTAAAGGTCAAACCGTTTGCAGTCGGTGCGATATTGACGGTGTTGCCGCCTTGAACCAGTTTCAAGCCTTCAAACTCGGGCGTTTCCACAGTGGCAAAGGTAAAGTTTTTGCCGGTATGTTTGACACGCAGGTTTTTGCCTGCCGTGAAGGTTACTTCATCGCCTGCGGCAATGCCTTCGCCTGTTGTGTCATTGGTTTTATCCTTATCTTTAATCTCTTCATCTGTGTTGGTTGCCTTCGCATACCATTTCGCGCTGTTGACGGCATTTGCCACCGCATCAACTGTCGCCAGTTTGCCTTTATTAGCATCAACAGGACGTACTTGACCAACCTTTTCACCAGCGATTTTATTCTTATCTGTAACCGTTTCTATCGTGCCCGTTACGGCTGTAACTTTGCCGTCGTCGCCCACTTTAATGGTCGTACCGTCGGCTTTGACATCGTATTTCACGGTCGATATTTTGCCGTCTTTGGATACGCCGACGGATACGCTCGTGCCGTTGCCTTCGTCGAAGTTTACGGTGTCGTAGGCTTTGACAAAGTCTTTTGCCGTACCTTTTTCTTGGATGTTCCAACCTGCATTCAGGATGTCGCCCACAGTGGCGGCGTTGTCGGTTTTCACGGCATTTTCACCGGAGGTTTCAGGGGTATCCTGTTTGGTTGTTGCCTTACCCGGTGCACCATTTACGGTATTCGGCAAGTTGCCTTTCACGTTGGTAACGTGGTTGCCGCCGTTGTTTAAGCCGTTTTCGGTCAAGCTGACGGTAGGCGAAGTTTTGCCGTTCGGCGTGATGACTATGCCGTCTGAACTGATTTTTGTCGTCGGTTTGCCGTTGGCTTTGAACTCAGCGGAGGTCAGGTTAATTAATTCCGGATTCAAGCTGTAAGTTACTTTACCGTTAGCTTCTTGTTTCACGGTTAAGTTTTTACCCGCGACCATTTCAACGGTTTTGCCCGGTTTGATGACTTCGCTGCCTGCCGATGCGGTATCTTTCCTACCCTCGTCAGCGGAAGTTTTCAGCGTAAAGCCGGAATTGTTAATCATATCCGCAACGTTTTTAGCCGTAGCAACACCTTTGTCATCCAAAGCCTTATTTAATGCCGTTTCGGCATCTTCGACTTTTTTCTCAGCCTCTTTCTTCTGTTTATCTGTCGCATCTTTAGGCAATGCGGCCAATTCGTCTTTCGCATCTTTTAATGCTTTTTGGAGCGCGGGATCAGTTGACGGCGCAATCACAGAACCGTCGGTGCTTGAAACCAGCTCGGTTGTTTTTACATCAGGCACTTCCACATCAACGGTAATAGTGCGTACGCCGTTCACGGTTTTACCCGATACTTTGGCGGCGTTTTTGCCGACGAATTTCACTTCGTCCGCGTTTTTCACTACATCTAAATATGCACCGTCTGCACCCGTCGTTTTATCTGACGATACTTTCCAGCCCATATTTTGTAAGTCACCTACCGTAGCCGCTGCGTTTTTGTTCACAGGAGCTTCATTAGTGCCTTTCAAGTCCACTAAATCCGCTGTTGTCGATGTGCCACCCACCGGTACCGTACCTGTCGGTGTCGTGCTAAACGTCGTTTTATTTAACACTGAACCTACGCCAACAAGTTGAGTCGGTTTCGCATCCTTACCTGCGCCGCTGCTGATATTCAACGCGGTCGTCGGGGCTTTTCCTGTCTGATTATTATCGGCAGTTGTTGCCACACTGGTTGTCAGGCTGACCGGTTTTTTGCCGTCTTTTTCTTCGCCGACTTTGACAGATTTAAATTCAACATTATCTTTTGTCGAGAATGTGAATTTACTTCCATCTTGAGCAATCTTGATGTTTTTATCTGCTTCAAATGTAACGGTTTCGCCCGGTTTCACAAGTTTCGTTGCTTCGCCTGACACCTCTCCATTTTCAGTTTTAGCAGCAATGGCATTCCAACCCGCCTTGTTGATGGCTTCAGTGACATTTTCTACCGTTGCAATCTGTTTGCCCGCAGCAGTTTTTGCTTGACGTGCAGCATCAAGTTTCTCTTGTGCTTTTTGCTGTGCAGTAGCATCCCCAGCCTTGGTCGCTTCATCCAATTCCTTGGTCGCCTCTGCAATCGCTTTATCTAGTGCAGTTGTTGCCTTACCCGTTGATTCCGTTGCAATATCGCCCGTGTTTACTTTCGCGCCATCTGTACCAACGGTAATTGTGCTATCCGCTGGTTTTACAGAAATAGTATTGCTTGCCGTATCTTTCTGTAAACCATTGCCAACGTTCACATCGTATTTCACGTTGACGTTGCCGTTTTCTTTGCCGTCTGCACCTTTATCTTTTTCAACAGTTACGGTTGTGCCGCTGCCATCCAAGAAGTTCACTTGGTCGCTTGGATTGATGGTGTCAACTTCAGTTTTGTTATTTCCTGCAACTTTCCAACCGCTTGCTTTTAATTGGCTGACGTTTACAGCATCGTTGCCATCGCTACCGTTAGCTACGTTGGTGATTTTGGTCGGGCTTGTGCCATCCGCTTTAGTGACTTTTAAGTTATTACCATCGTTGGTGATTTTCGGGCCGTTGTTGCCGAATTGGACGCTGGTAAATTCAGGCGTATCGGTGGTGGCAAATTCAAAGCTGTTGGCGGTATGGCTGACCGTCAGGTTTTTGCCTGCTTTGAAGGTAACCGTGTCGCCGGCTTTCACATTGTCTGCTACATCCGTTGTTACACCATTACCTGAAGCCGCCGCTTTCCAATAGGCATCATTAATCGCACTTGCTACAGTTTCTGCTGTTGCAAATGTATTGCCTGTTCCTTCTGCTTTAACCTTACCTACATTAGCTGTATCGGCTTTGATTGTCGTGGTGTTTACACTGTATTTCACTGTCGAGGTTTGACCATCCTTGCTTTCAACAGACGCAGTTGTACCATCACCGTCCACAAAATCCACAGTATCGTAGGCTTTTACAAAGTCAACCGCTGCACCCTTGCCTTTCAAGTTCCAACCTGCATTTAATACGTCACCCACGGTAGCGGCATTGTTTGGATTGACATAATCTGTGCCTTTCATATTCGTTGTATTTGGCACTGCTTGAGTTTTCGTGGCATTACTTGGCGCAGCTGCTGTATTTGCAGTGTCGCTATTTTTAGTAGCAGGAAGATTAGATTTCACATTAGAAATCGCATTGCCGCCGTTGTTCAAGCCGTCTTGATTCAGCGTTACCGTTTTCTCCGGCGTATTTGCAGCCGCATCTGCCGGTGTTGTCACCGTAATGCCTTCATTGGTCAGCTTGGTGGTCGGCGCATTTGCACCTGTGCCTTTAAACTCTGCCGATGTCAGCCCGCTTAAAATCGGATTGAGCGAGTAGGTAAAGCCCGTACCAGCCTGTTTGATTATCAGGTTGTCGCCCGCTTTAAAGGTTACGCTGCCGCCCGCGCTGATTTTTTCGGTGGTTTTGGTATGGCCGGACGTTGCGAAGCTGCCGCCGTCGGTGTCGGACGTAATGCTCCACGCGGCATTGTTGACGGCACTTGCCACCGCATCGACTGTCGCCAGCTTGCCTTTTTCCGCATCTGCAACACGCACCTGGCCGGCTTTTTCGGTTTTATTGGCAGCTGTAACCGTTTCTATCGTTCCTGTAACCGCCTTCACTTTACCGTCTGTGTCGACAGTGATTGTTTTATTATCGGTATCGACATCAAATTTGACGTTCGCACCTTTCGGAGTTGTGATTTTTTCAACCTGTTTGCCGTTTTCGGTAACGGTTTCTTTTACCACGTCCTGCGCCGTCACGCTCACCGTCGTGCCGTTGCCGTTGATGAAGTTGACCTGCTCGTCCGTGCCTATGCCGGAGACTTTGGTTTTGTCATCGCCGGCAATCTGCCAGCCGGATGCCACTTTGCGTGCCACGGAGTTTAACTGCGAGCCGTTGATGGCATCGGTGGAATCTTCTGCCACGCGCCCCGCCGCCACATTTTTCAACTGGCGTTCCGCGCCCGCGCTGCCGAAAGACACCACGTCGCCGGCGGAAGTGTTGATACCGCCCGCCCATTTGAAGGTATAGGCAACATCATCCGAATCGGAAGAAACAATCGCCCCGGCGGCGTTGTAGGAAACGTCGGTTTGGCGCGAGCCTTGCAATTCGGTTGTCGAACCGGTGCCGATTGCCACGGCATTTTGACGGTTTGCCACCGCCCCCGCGCCGAGTGCGATTGAGCCGAGGCTGTCGGCGCGCGCACCCGTGCCGATTGCCGTACCCAAATGCCCTGTAGACAGGGCGTGGATACCGAGGGAAATGGAGGAATGGCCGTTTTGGTTCTTTGAATCGGAATAATCCAAAGTAGTCGTATTCATATCCTTTCCGGTCAGTGCCTTATAGGCTTTAGCAAGCGTGTCGGTTTTATTCTTCGTGTCGATAACTTTGTAATGACGCTTCACCTTTGCACCATTAATGAGTTCATCCACGATAACGTCTGTCACTTTTGTATGGTCTTCTTCGTCATACTTGACAGTTTGGCTTGCCGCCTCCGAAATATCCGAACCGCCAATCATAATGGAGGAATGCCCGGTTGCACGCGTACCGAGACCGGCCGCGATTGCCCCTTGCTTACCAATCGCTCTCGCCCCTTTACCTATCGCAATATCTGCTTCATTCAGCGATGCTGATTCAGAACCAATCGCTACCGACCTGTCTGCCGCTTCCGCTTTATATCCGGCTGCTACCGCGTCCTGACCTGCATGAGAAGAAGTACCCAAGGACAGCGCGTTTCGTTTTGCCGCATCTGCCTGCGTACCCAAGGCAATGGCATTTTCTTCCCGCGCATTTGAGTTAGAGCCTATAGCCATTGAGTGTTCTGCATGAGCCTGTGCATGATCCCCCAAGGCTGCACTTTCTGTTCCAATAGCTTTTGCATACCAACCAATAGAAACAGCGTTTTCCCCTTCGGCAACAGATTCATTAGCAATCGCCACTGACCGGTATGCCTTAGCCTCACTATTAAAACCAATTGCTATAGCGTCACCCTTAGCTGCACTTGCCTTTGCTAAAGGACCTATTGCAAGAGAGTGATTTCCCATAGCATCCGCTTTTTGACCTAGGGCAACTGATCCACCGCCTCCAGATTTAGCACCAGTTCCCAGTGCTATTGCATCGGTGTTAGTACTAGACGCACCATATCCTTGCGCGATACCACCTTCAGACGACACACTTGCCGTATAACCTATAGCTATGGCTTTACTGACTGCAGTAGCATTATTCCCTAAAACAACAGATTGTTGTTTAGCCACCGTATTGCTACCAATAGCAATCGCTTCTTTACCATCTTTTGTCTGAGCCGTATTACCGATGGCAATTGAATTATTGCCCACATTATTAGCAGACACACCAATGGCAATAGATTCTTTTTGGCTATTGTGTGCACTCTTACCTATAGCAATCGCGCCATCAGCACCCACGCGGTCATTATATGCACCTGTACCAATGGCTATACCATCCGGATTATTGGCTCTCGCATTATTACCAATAGCCACAGATGTTGCTGAATCCGCACTTGAGTTAGAACCCCAAGCCACTGCCGTTCCCTGTCCTTGCCCCGCCGTATTGACGGCATAAGCCGCATTCGCGCCCGTTAACAACCCTAAGGCGATAACGGAGGATTTGAAGATGCTTCCCGAAATGTTCACTGCATTTTTTTGTGCATTTGACGAACTTTGTTTTTTATGTGCTTTTGTCAATTCCGACACTGCCACCCAAGATTGGGTTGCCTGACTGTAAATGACACGGAAAATTTTGTTCATTGATTCTCTCTGTTTGTGATACGCCGCCCACGCTCTTGATGCTTCCGGCCGTCGGACGGCAAACGGCCATACACACTTATTGACAGTCTCATTATATTGCGAAAACCAACCTAGGAGAATCGCTCTAATTGTCAACATTCCCTTATAATTGAACGCATTACACTTTTTTACGCAAATGCGGGGGGGGGATTTTTGACGTTTTTTGCCGAAAATTTACATTCGGACGACGGAAAGGAAAAAGCCGTGTCGCATCTGTGCAACACGGCTTGGCGGGCGGAAACGGATATAGTGGATGAACAAAAATCAGGACAAGGCGAGGCAACGATGTACTGGTTTTTGTTAATCCACTATAAAACGGCGTTCCCTGCCGCTGCAGGCAGAACGCCGAGGGATTTTCCGAGAGGTGCGGCTGCCGCTATATCACGAAATCCAACAGGTAGAAATCTTCTTTGCCCACGCCGCATTCGGGGCATTTCCAGTCGTCGGGGATGTCTTCAAACTTTGTCCCGGGGGCGATGCCGTGTTCGGGGTCGCCGTGTTCTTCATCGTAAATCCAGCCGCAGGGGCCGCACATATATTGCGCCATTTGTGTTTCCTTGTTTGTACCGTGCTTTTTTGCAGCGGGCCGTCGGGGTTTGGTTCAGATGCCGTCTGAAGCGTGCCGCCGCATCCGTCCCGCCTTGGGCGGCCGGTGCTTCAGACGGCATTTTCCGCCTGTTTATTTTGCGGCTTCGATTGCCGCTATTTCTTTGCGTAGGTGTTTAATCGCGGGGGTTACGATGGCAACGAACATTGCTTCGCGAACGCGCCTTTGGGCGGGACTGCGCATCAGGTAGCCTTTTGCGCCGGAATGCAGGGCGGCGGATTGCGCGGCAGCAATGGCCAGTACGGCGGCGGCTTCGCGCAGCTTGAGGGTGGCGAGGTTGTCGGGCGTGTTGTCCCACGCCAATCCGGCAAGCCGTTCGGTTTCTGCCCACGCGCCGTCCAACCTTGCTTTGAGGCTGTCGTAGCCGTCGTCGAGGTAGCTGTTGACTTCGGCGTTGACGACGTTGGCGAGGCGGATGATGCCGAGGCTGCCGTCTATCACGCCCGCGCCGATGCCGATTTGCAGCAGGATGAAGCCTGCTTTGATGCTTTGGATATAATCGGCAAACTGTTCGGGCGCGGCGATGATGTCTTCGTCGGGGATAAATACGTCTTTGAAATTCAGGCTGAAGGTGCGCGTGCCTTCGAGGGCGCAAAATTCGGGGCAGTTTTGCAGGCTTACGCCTTCCCATTGTCCGCCTGTGATAAACATAACGTAACCGCCGCCGATTTGGGCGGTATTTGCCCAGATGTGGTCTTCGCCGATATTGGACACCCACGGCAGCGCGCCGTTGACTTTGTAGCCGCCGTCCACGCGTTCGGCTTGGAGGTTGTGTTTTTCAATACCGGCAAGGTGTTTGACGGTATTGGACATTCCGGTGCCCGCCAATACTTTGCCTTGCAGGATGTCGGCAAGGTATTTGTCTTTGACGGCTTGGTTGGGCGTTTGGTGCAGATACCACGCGCAAGCCGCCTGACACCACGCGCTGAAGGAGGTTGCGCCGCATTCTTTGCCGATTTCGCGCAATACGGCGATTTGCGTTGCCAAACCTAAGCCGTTGCCGCCTTCTTCTTGTGTGCCGACCGAGGCATATCCGCCGATTGCGCCGAGTTCGCGCATAAATGCTTCGGGGTAGTATCCTTTGCGGTCGATGTCGTCCACTATGGGTTTGAGCTTGGTTTTGACGAGTTCGGCAACGTTGGCAATCAGGGTTTGGGCGTTCATCTTTGTTCCTTAAGGTTTGCGGGGGAATCGGGGGCGCGTCTGATGGGCGGCTGCTTCCCCTGCCGCTTGGGCGGCTTGTTTTTGTTTGAGGGGGTGTTTTTGAAAAACCGCCCGATATTCGGGCGGTTTGCCGTATCAGGCGTAGGCCTGCAATTCGGGGTTGATTTCGGTTTGTCCGAGGTTGTTGACGTAGTTGCACAGGGTTGCCAAGGCTACGCCCATTACGACTTCGACTGCCTGCTGCTGGTTGTAGCCCGCATCGAAAAATGCTTTGAGTTCGTCGTCGGATACCGCGCCTTTTTTCGCCATTACGGCTTGTGTGAAGGCGGCGAGCGCGCCGAGTTTGGCATCGTCAAATTCGCCTGCCGCCAAAGCGCGTGCGGCTTTGAGGGATTGTTCGGAAAGGAGTTTTTTCAGGGTTGCGAGTTTGGTGTGCCCTGCCACGCAAAAACCGCATTGGTTGGTACGGGCGGCGATGATCTGGATGACTTCGACTTCGCCGGCGGTCAGGCTGTTGGCGGCGTTGAGCTTGCCGACTTCTTGGTAAAACGCCAAGGCTTCGGGGGCGTTTGCCAATACGCCGATGAGGTTGGGGATGAAGCCGTTGTTTTTGAGTACCGCCTCGACGCGCGGTTTGGCGGCTTCGGGAGCGGTTTCGAGGGTGTGTACGGTTAAACGTGCCATGTTTCTTTCCTTGTTTGCAATATTATTGAAGGGATGGACGCATGGTACGTATTTCGGAATGAAATAGGAAAGACTGATTGGTTATGTGCTGCAAACGAAAAGTTATAAGAAATGCCGTCTGAAGCCTTTCAGACGGCATAGCGGGGAAACGCGCCTAGCCGCGCCCGCGCCCGAAATATTGCGCCAATGCGGCTTGGGGGTTGGCGGCTTGGACTGTTTCGGGCAATTCGGTATAGCCGCGCGATAAAAGGTGGCGTGCATAAAGGCTGTTGCCCTTTGCGCCGAACCAGACGGAAACCGCCAAGCCCAATACGTTAAACGCTAAGTCTGTGGCGGGCGTGTCGCCGTAAACCAGTTGGGCAAACACCGCCAGCACGAATATCGCGCCCGTCAGCCCCAGCCCCAAACCCCACATTCTTTTGAAACACGCCCACAGCGTGCCGAACAAAAGGCCCGGCCACGACCAACCTTGTTTGACGGCTTGGGGCGGCAGTGCGGGATGGGTGTAGATTTTGTATGGTTTCATCGTGTTTCCTTAATGCTTCAAACCTGCCTTCGGGCAGAATCGGGGGCGGCTGCCGGAAGGTTGCGCCCGTGTGCCGGCATACGGCTTGAACATGCCCTTCGGGGGACGCAAACCCGACAATGCCGTCTGAACGGTGTTTTGCCTTCAGACGGCATTGCCTGCCTTCAAAGCGGACGCGCTTATTCCGCCCAGTTTTTCTTTTTGCTGGTTTTGCCGATGCCCGGGTTGAAGCTGTTGGTCGGGTCGAGTTTGCGGTAAAACTGTTTAAGCGCGGGCTTGGCTTCGTACAAATGGCCGACGTTGTGTTCGGCGGGATATTGCGCGCCGCGTTGGTCTAAAAGGTGCAGCATTTCGTGTTCCAATTCCATGCAGTCGTTGCCTTTTTTGATGATGTAATCCTGATGGAAAACGTGGCACATAAAATGCCCGTAGTAGAGCTTGTGGATGATTTTATTGTCGATTTCCGACGGCAGTTTTTCAAACCAGTCGCGGTCGTCGCGGCGCAGGGCGATGTCGAGCGCGACCAAATCTTCCACTTCATCATCATGCACGGCGCGGTAGCGGATGGCGGCGGAAGCGACGGCGAAACGGTGCAGCATGGCGGCTTGGGTTTCTTCGGCGTTGCACTCGAAAAACGCGCCGCCGTGGTGTTCAAAATATTCTTTCAGGAACGCGCGCGCTTCATCTACGCCTTTCCCGCCCATTTTCAAAATCAGATGGTGTTCGTATTTGTTGCGGTAATCGCGCATGGATTTGGGCAGGTGGTCGGGCAGGAATTTGCTGACGAACTGCATGGCCTTGTCGGAAAAATGTTTGGGCAGGAAGCTGACTTTTTTGCCGAATCGATCCACACGCGCCTTCAAATCAAATAATTTTGGCAGCTGGTGCGTACCGAATTTTTTGATGACGTAGAACGTGTCTTTACCGTACACGTCGGCAATATCGAAAGCGTGGCGGTGGATGTATTCGCCGGAAACGGGCAGGCTTTCAAATTCGCCCAAGGCGGCGCGGCGGATGTCGGTCAGTTCGTTGATGTCGTTGGTGCCGATGTAGAACACGGCGGTTTGTTTTTCTTGCGGGAAGGTGTCCAAACGGACGGCAAAAACCATCAGTTTGCCCGCGCAGCCCGAGGCTTCGTAATGGCGCGCGGGGTCGGCATTGAAACGCGCGGCGGTCGGTTCGTCCACTTGGCGGACGTGTTCGCAATAGGCGTGGTCATGTCCTTTGCCCGCGTCTTGTTTGATGTCTTTGTTTTGATAATGATGACCTTGCAGATTGGTCAGGATTTCTTCGGGCGTGTCGCCCAAGTCTATGCCTAAGTGGTTGACCAGTTCCAACCTGCCTTCTTCGTTGATTTGGGCGAACAACGCCATTTCGGTGTAGGCAGGGCCGCGCTGCACCAATGCGCCGCCGGAATTGTTGCACACGCCGCCTAAAACGGACGCACCGATACAGGATGAGCCGATGACCGAATGCGGTTCGCGCCCCAAAGGTTTCAGCAGCAGTTCAAGCTGGTTCAGGGTAGAGCCGGGCAGGCAGACGACTTGTTCGTTGTTGTTGATGGTTTGGATGATGTTCATCCGCATGGTGTTCACAATCACGATGTCGCGGTCGTAATCGTTGCCGTCGGGGGTCGAGCCGCCCGTCAAACCGGTATTCGCCGCCTGCGTAATCACAATCACGTCCGCTTCGACGCAGGCCTGCAGAATTTTCCACATTTCCAGAATGGTTCCGGGGCGAACCACCGCCAACGCCTTACCCTCGCCGAAGCGGTAGCCCTGGCGGTATTGTTCGGTTTTCGCGGGGTCGGTGATGATGTATTTTTCGCCTACGGTTTGGGTCAGGCTGCTGATTAATTGCGAGGCGTTCACGGTACTCTCCTATCGGGATAAGCGGCGGCGCAAATCCCGGTACGCCGCCGTATGTTCAATTTGGATATTTTGGTGCGGCAGGTTGCACCCTGCAAATTATTTTTGGTTAAAGAAATAATGTAATTTGATATTTTTGGCATTTGCCGCGTTTTCCAAATCGGCCTTGTCGCTTTCGCTATCGCCCATCATATAGACACTGACATTATTTCCGACTTTCTTTGCATGGTTTAAGGAATAAAGTGCGGTCGCCTTATTAAGCATTTGGCTGCTTCCCACCACGCCGACGTTGATATTGTCCGCGCCGAGCATTTCAATCATATTTGATGCCGAAGGCGAGCCGGATGTTTTAATCATTCCGACAGCCACCGCATCGGAAAGCGGGTTATTTGTCGCGGGAACCTGCACAACGACAGAGCGTTCTCCCTGCGGCATTTCAACCATCAGCCGTCCGACATTGACACCTGTTGCGCAAGCTGCAAGCATACCGGTGAGGGTTATCATTAGAAGTTTTTTCATTTGCCTACTCCTTTAGTCTTTAATCAAACTGCCCTATTCGTCATAAACTTGAAATTGAACCATACTTCATTTTTATGAAGCCGGTTCTTCATTGGCCTGTATGGATACATTGTAATGATGCGTTATGGCAAAGTAAAGAAAATGCCGTCTGAACGGCTTTCAGACGGCATCGGTGCAATACGGGAACGCCGGAACATCGAAGCTCCGGCGTTTCAAATAGGGCGGCGGGCCAAACCCCCGGCACTGGCGCATCGGAGTGGGCTGCTGGCTTCCGCCCCTGACCCGGTGTTCCGATTTGCCATGCGGGGAGACCCGCCTCAGAGAAACGGCATTATAACGGGTTTTCTGAAAAACTCAACCGTTTTGATACGGTCATACGCCGGAAACACCACCTAAAATTTATATTTGATAATATTGTCAACAATTTCTCAAAGCGTTATTTTGTTTCTATAAGGGTATTTCCTGTTTCGGCATTGAAAAATATCAAAAATTGAACTACATTATCGCCTTTTCAAACCCGCCTGAAACCGACTTTTCAGACGGCATTCAAATAAAAACTGCCAAACACGGACACACCATGACCACGACTACCGCCCCGCAGCGTATTCGGGAAATTCCCTATAACTATACTTCTTATACCGACCGCGAAATCGTCATCCGCCTACTGGGCGACGAAGCGTGGCAAATCCTGCAAGACCTGCGCGGACAGCGCAGGACGGGGCGTTCGGCGCGGATGTTGTTTGAAGTATTGGGCGATATTTGGGTGGTCGTGCGTAATCCGTATCTGGTTGATGATTTGCTGGAGCATCCGAAACGCCGCGCCGCGCTGGTGCGGGAAATGCGCCACCGGTTGAACGAAATCCACAAACGCCGCGACGACAATCAGCAAGTGGATGTCTTGGTTGCCGCAGCAGAAAAAGCAGTGGAGCGTTTTGATAGCAGTTTTGATGAAACCAGCCAAAAACGCCATCAAATTTTGGAACGCTTAAGCAAAATTACCAAGCCGCACAACATCATGTTTGACGGATTGGCGCGCGTAACGCACGTTACCGATGCGACCGACTGGCGCGTCGAATATCCTTTTGTCGTCGTCAATCCCGACACGGAGGCGGAAGTCGCGCCTTTGGTGCGCGTCTTAATCGAGCTGGATTTGGTCATTATCCCGCGCGGCGGCGGCACGGGTTATACCGGCGGTGCGATTCCTTTGGACGCAATGAGCGCAGTCATCAATACGGAAAAGCTGGACAAACATCGCGGCGTGGAATTTGTCGAACTGGCGGGCTTGGACGGCAAGCATCCGATTATTCATTGCGGCGCGGGCGTGGTCACGCGGCGGGTGGAAGAAACCGCGCATCAGGCAGGTTTGGTGTTCGCCGTCGATCCGACTTCCGCCGATGCGTCCTGTGTGGGCGGCAATGTGGCGATGAACGCGGGCGGCAAAAAAGCCGTGCTGTGGGGGACGGCGTTGGACAACCTCGCCTACTGGAACATGGTCAACCCGCAGGGCGAATGGCTGCGCATCGAACGCGTGCGCCACAATTTCGGCAAAATCCACGATGAAGAAACCGCCGTGTTCGACGTTCACACGCTGGATTCAGACGGCATCAATATCGTTAAAACCGAACGTTTGGAAATCCCCGGTCACAAATTCCGCAAAGTCGGTTTGGGCAAAGACGTTACCGACAAATTCTTGAGCGGCCTGCCCGGCGTGCAAAAAGAAGGTACAGACGGCATCATCACCAGCGTCGCCTTCGTATTGCATAAAATGCCGAAATACACGCGCACCGTGTGTATGGAGTTTTTCGGCACGGTCGCCACCGCCACGCCTTCTATCGTCGAAATCCGCAACTTCCTGCTCGCCCATGAAAGCGTACGGTTGGCCGGTTTGGAACATTTAGACTGGCGTTATGTCCGCGCCGTCGGCTATGCCACCAAAGCAGCAGGCAAGGGACGACCGAAAATGGTCTTGCTGGCAGACGTGGTTTCCGACGATGAAGCCGCCGTACAGGCAGCCGCCGAACACATCTGCGAACTCGCCCGCGCTCGCGACGGCGAAGGCTTTATCGCCGTATCGCCCGAAGCGCGCAAAACCTTCTGGCTCGACCGCAGCCGCACCGCCGCCATCGCCAAACATACCAACGCCTTTAAAATCAACGAAGACGTGGTCATCCCGCTTGAAAGACTCGGTGAGTATTCAGACGGCATCGAACACATCAACATCGAGCTTTCCATCCAAAACAAACTCAAACTCTGTGCCGCTTTGGAACAATATCTGTCCGGCAAACTCCCCATCGACAAAATGGGAACAGACCTGCCAACCGCCGAACTGTTGGGCGAACGCGGCAAACACGCCCTTGCCCATGTTTCCGCCGTCAAAGCGCGTTGGGAATGGCTGCTTGCTAACTTAGACGCGCCGCTTGCCGACTACAAAGCCCGCTACGGCGCAGCCGTCCACGCCGCACCCGAAGCCAAAGACAACGAGAGCTGTTTCACCGCATTTCGCGACTTCCGCCTGCGCGTGTCTGTCAAAGCGGACGTAATGAAGCCGCTTTCTGAAATCTTCAGCGGCAAAACCGACACCAAAATTATCCAAGGCTTGGGCAAAATCCACGCCAAAACCGTACGCAGCCGCGTCTTCGTCGCCCTGCATATGCACGCCGGCGACGGCAACGTCCACACCAACATCCCCGTCAATTCAGACGACGCCCAAATGCTTCAGACGGCCTATCGTTCGGTCGAACGCATTATGAAAATCGCCCGCTCGCTCGGCGGCGTGATTTCCGGCGAACACGGCATCGGCATCACCAAGCTCGAATTTCTGACCGATGAAGACTTGCAGCCGTTTTGGGACTACAAAAACCAAGTCGATCCCAAGCACACCTTCAACCGTCACAAACTGATGAAAGGTTCGGACCTACGCAACGCCTACACGCCGTCTTTCGAGCTTTTGGGCGCGGAATCGCTGATTATGGAAAAATCAGACCTCGGCACGATTGCCGATTCCGTCAAAGACTGCCTGCGCTGCGGCAAATGCAAACCCGTCTGCTCCACCCACGTTCCGCGTGCCAACCTGCTGTACAGCCCGCGCAACAAAATCCTCGGCGTAGGCTTGTTGACCGAAGCCTTCTTATACGAAGAACAAACCCGCCGCGGCGTTTCCGTCAAACACTTTGAAGAACTCATGGACATCGGCGACCACTGCACCGTGTGCCACCGCTGCGTCAAACCCTGCCCCGTCAACATCGACTTCGGCGACGTAACCGTAGCCGTCCGCAACTACCTTGCCGATTCCGGCCACAAACGATTTGCGCCTGCCGCAGCTATGGGTATGGCGTTTTTGAACGCCACCGGCCCGAAAACCATCAAAGCCCTTCGCGCCGCCATGATACAGACCGGCTTCCCAGCGCAAAACTTTGCCTACAAAATCGGCAAGCTTCTTCCGATCGGCACGAAAAAGCAAAAAGCCGAACCCAAGGCAACCGTCGGCACCGCCTCAATCAAAGAACAGGTTATCCACTTCATCAACCGTCCTTTGCCCAAAATCGTGCCCGCCAAAACACCACGCTCCATGCTCGGCATCGAAGACGACAAAAGCATCCCCATCATCCGCAACCCCGCCGCGCCCGAAGATGCCGAAGCCGTGTTCTACTTCCCCGGTTGCGGTTCTGAGCGTTTGTTCAGCCAAATCGGACTTGCCGTCCAAGCCATGCTCTGGCACGTCGGCGTACAAACCGTCCTGCCGCCCGGCTATATGTGTTGCGGCTATCCGCAGGATGCGGGTGGTAACAAGGCAAAAGCCGAACAAATGAGTACCAACAACCGCGTCGCCTTCCACCGCATGGCAAACACCCTCAACTACCTCGACATCAAAACCGTCGTCGTCAGTTGCGGCACTTGTTACGACCAGCTCGAAAAATACCGCTTTGAAGAAATCTTCCCCGGCTGCCGAATCATCGACATCCACGAATACCTGCTCGAAAAAGGCGTGAAACTGAACGGCGTGAAAGGTCAGCAATACCTCTACCACGACCCCTGCCACACCCCGATTAAAACCATGAACGCCACCCAAATGGCAAGCAGCCTCATGGGGCAGAAAGTCGTCTTAAGCGACCGTTGCTGCGGCGAGTCCGGCATGTTCGCCGTCAAACGACCCGACATTGCCACTCAGGTCAAGTTCCGCAAACAGGAAGAAATCGAGAAAAACCTCAAAGAGCTGCCGCAGGGCGAACCCGTCAAAATGCTCACCTCCTGCCCCGCCTGCCTGCAAGGTCTGAGCCGCTACGCCGACGACAACAATATGCCTGCCGACTACATCGTCATCGAAATGGCGAAACACATCCTCGGCGAAAACTGGCTGGACGAATTCGTCAAAAAAGCCAACGACGGCGGCGTGGAAAAAGTATTGCTGTAACAGCGGACACGGAAATGCCGTCTGAACGCCGGAAGCCTTCAGACGGCATTGTTTAAACCAAATACCTACCCAAATCATGATTGACGGACAAACAACCGAACCCAAACAAAAAAACCGAATCATCCTTGCCCCTATGCAAGGTCTGATAGACGATGTGATGCGCGACCTGCTGACACGGATAGGCGGCTACGACGAATGCGTCAGCGAATTTGTACGCATTACCCATACCGTGCATTCCCGCGCCACTTGGTTAAAATACGTCCCCGAAATCGCCAACGGGAACAAAACGCCCGTCGGCACGCCCTGCACCGTCCAACTTCTGGGCAGCGATGCGGACAATATGGCGGCGAATGCGCTGGAAGCCGTCCGCTTCGGTGCGGACAAAATCGATTTGAACTTCGGCTGCCCCGCTCCGACAGTCAACAAACACAAAGGCGGCGCAATCCTTTTAAAAGAGCCGCAACTGATATTCCACATCGTCAAAACGCTGCGCAAACGTTTGCCCGCACATATTCCGCTCACCGCAAAAATGCGGCTCGGCTATGAGGACAAAAGCCGGGCTTTGGAATGCGCCTGTGCGATTGCCGAAGGAGGCGCGTGCGGACTGACCGTACACGCGCGCACCAAAGCCGAGGGTTACGAACCGCCGGCGCATTGGGAATGGATAAAAAAAATCCGAGATGCCGTCAATATTCCCGTTACCGCCAACGGCGACGTTTTCAGCCTGCAGGACTATATCGGCATCAAAACCGCCAGCGGCTGCAACAGCGTAATGCTGGGGCGCGGCGCGGTCATCCGCCCGGATTTGGCGCGGCAAATCAAGCAATACGAGAACGGCGGGCCGGTCAAAGACACGGATTTTGCCGAAGTTTCCACATGGATACGGCAGTTTTTCGAGCTGTGCCTGGCAAAAGAGGCAAACAATAAATACCCGATCGCCCGTCTTAAGCAATGGCTGGGCATGATGAAAAAAACGTTCGACCCTGCGCAAACGCTGTTTGACCGCATCCGAACGGTTAAGGATGCGGATGAAGTACGCCGAATCCTGAGCGCATTTGAGCATAAGATGAATGTTTGACTGTCTCCCATGCTTCAAAGCAAATGCCGTCTGAAAATCTTTCAGACGGCATTTCATATCTTTATTGCTGCTTTTCTTCCGTATCCGGCGTATTTTTGTTTTTCAGCTTCGCACCCAAGCCCAAACGTCTTTCATAATCCGATTGGGGGGTATCGTCTTCCTGCATGCCGAATGCGCTAGCATTGACCCACAGCGACAGCAGCGAAACGATAAAGGCGAAAAAGCCGACTACATACCAAAACATTGCCCCTCCCGATTTGTTAAAATCATATCAAATACGGTACCGAATCTACCACAAGCCCATGGTCAAATAAATCTTCTACCCGCATTATTTCATTCATTTACTTTGAAAACAAAAAAGGACACCTGAAAATTTTGCAAAACTTTTCAGATGCCCCAATTTGACGAATTCGAATCAACCGCCGCACGCACCGCAGCAGCCGCCCTCGCTGTGTCCGCCTTTTTTATCGTCGCCTGCAACGGGCAATTCGACTTCTTCGTTTGGTTTTTCTGCATCTTCAGGCAAGTCGTTGACTTTGATTTTAGCAGTTTCGCTCATTTCGCCACCTCGTGGAAAACAGTTTAAAAGATTCGGAAATATAGCATGTTTAACCTAAGCGTGAAAAGGGGGAGCCGCATGGAAAATGCCGTCTGAAACCGAAGGTCGGCCTTCAGACGGCATTTTACCGCCGAATCAAATATATCGGACTTCGATAATGTCGTATTCGCGTACGCCGCCCGGAGCCTGAACTTCCGCCGTATCCCCTTCTTCCTTGCCGATTAGGGCGCGTGCAATCGGAGAGCCGACATAGATTTTGCCCTGTTTGATATCCGCTTCGTCTTCGCCGACAATTTGATAAGTAACGTGTTCTTCCGTTTCCAAATCTTCCAACGTAACCGTCGTACCGAACACGATTTTTCCTTCGGCATGGATTTCGGTCGGATTGATAATATGGGCAACGGAAAGTTTGTGTTCCAACTCGGAAATGCGGCCCTCGATAAAACCTTGGCGTTCTTTGGCGGCTTCGTATTCGGCGTTTTCAGACAAATCGCCGTGCGATCTGGCTTCGGCAATCGCTTCGATCACTTCGGGGCGCGCCACGCTTTTAAGCTGCTGCAATTCCTGTTTCAGCAATTCCGCACCGCGTACGGTCAGGGGGATTTTTTGCATAAGATCGTATTCTCCATGTTCCGGCACACCGGTTTGCGGCAGGAAGCATCCCGCGTACCGTCTTGCTTTGTGTGTTCGGATATTAAAATAAAAACACAAGCCGCCCGGAAAATCGGCGGCTTGTCTATCGTTGAACAGCGGCTATTCTACCAAATTCTATGAAATTGGCAATCGTACCGTACCGTCCGCAAACGCCATCTGCCCGCAACAAAAGCCGAAAATATGCCGGCAAAAAAATTTTAGAAACAAAAAATTCACAAATAATAAATTTTCGGCACAAAAAACCAAGTTTCCCGGTTTTCTGCTTAAAAATGCCGGTATCCCGGTTTTTCAGACGGCATCCGTATTCAGTATAATGGCTGCTTTCCTATTTCTGTTTTACGTTTTACGTTTTGCTATGACCGAATCCCTCCGCCTCCCTGCCGCCTCGCTCAAACCTTCCACCGTCGCCCTGCCCGGCTCCAAAAGCATCAGCAACCGCACCCTGCTGCTCGCCGCCCTGTCCGACAATACTTGCGAAATCCATTCCCTGCTCAAATCCGACGATACCGACCGTATGCTCGAAGCACTCGATAAACTCGGCGTTGAAATCGAATATCTTGCCGAAGGCCGCCTGAAAGTGCACGGCACAGGCGAGTGTTTCCCCAACCGTACTGCCGATTTGTTTTTAGGCAACGCGGGAACGGCGTTCCGTCCGCTGACCGCCGCGCTGGCCGTTTTGGGCGGCGATTATCATCTGCACGGCGTGCCTCGTATGCACGAACGCCCCATCGGCGATTTGGTCAATGCGCTGCGGATTGCCGGCGCCGATGTCGAATATCTCGGCAACGAACATTATCCGCCGCTTCATATCGGCGAACGCCAAGACAACGGCGAACGCGTGATTCCGATTAAAGGCAATGTATCCAGCCAGTTTCTGACCGCCCTCTTGATGGCGCTGCCGCTGACCGGACAGGCATTTGAAATCCGTATGGTCGGCGAATTGATTTCCAAGCCCTATATTGACATTACATTGAAACTGATGGCGCAATTCGGCGTACAGGTTGCCAATGAAAACTACCGCGTCTTCAAAATTCCCGCCGATGCCTGCTACCACGCGCCCGACCATTTATATGTCGAAGGCGATGCCTCCAGCGCGTCCTACTTCCTCGCAGCCGGTTTGATTGCCGCCACGCCCATCCGCGTTACCGGCATCGGCGCAAACAGCATACAGGGCGATGTCGCCTTTGCCCGAGAGCTGGAAAAAATCGGTGCGGATGTAGTGTGGGGCGAAAACTTCGTCGAAGTCTCGCGCCCGAAAGAACGCGCCGTCCAAGCCTTTGATTTGGATGCAAACCATATCCCCGATGCCGCCATGACCCTCGCCATCGTCGCGCTTGCCACAGGGCAAACCTGCACGCTGCGCAACATCGGTTCGTGGCGCGTCAAGGAAACCGACCGCATCGCCGCAATGGCGAACGAGTTGCGCAAACTCGGTGCAAAAGTCGCCGAAGAAGCCGAAGCAATCCGCATCACACCGCCCGAAACGCTGACACCCGATGCCGTCATCGACACTTACGACGACCACCGCATGGCGATGTGTTTCTCGCTGGTTTCGCTGTTGGGCGTACCCGTCGTCATCAACGATCCGAAATGCACCCACAAAACCTTCCCGACTTATTTTGAAGTGTTCTCATCACTGACCGAAACAGCGGAATAAGATGGGGAAATGCCGTCTGAAACCCGAAACAGGGCTTCAGACGGCATTTGTGTATTCGCGGACGGCGGGTTTTAAATCTGTTCCAATTCCATATTCAAAACAGCCTGTTCCTGTTTGGCGCGGAAGTCTGCCAGTTTTTGCGCCAGTTCAGGGTTTTCGTTGGCGAGCATAGAGATGGCAAAGAGTGCGGCATTTGCCGCGCCTGCCTCGCCGATGGCGAAGGTGGCGACGGGTACGCCTTTGGGCATTTGTACAATCGATAAAAGCGAATCTTCGCCGCGCAGGTATTTGCTGGGGACGGGTACGCCCAAAACGGGGACGGTGGTCTTGGCGGCAACCATACCGGGCAGGTGCGCCGCGCCGCCCGCACCGGCAATGATGGCTTTGATGCCGCGCTCCCGTGCGGTTTCGGCGTATTCAAACATCAAATCCGGGGTACGGTGTGCGGAAACGACGCGCGCCTCGTATTTCACGCCGAAGTCTTCAAGAAACTGCGCTGCCTGCCGCATAACGGGCCAATCGCTGTTGCTGCCCATAATGATGCCGACTTGAATCATAAATCTCTCCTTGGTGGGGATGGGGTAAAAAGCGGAAAAACGGAAAAAACTATCGTTTGCGTATGGCTGAGGCGGCGCGTTTTGCCGCCGGGCTGCTGGGATAGGTCTGTATCAGGCTGCGCCAAGTCGCCCTTGCAATGTCTTTTTGCTGAAGCCTGTATTGGCATTCGCCGATTTTGAACATGGCTTCAGGCGCGGTTGGGCTGTCTTTGAAACGGTTGGCGTAACGCCCTCCGATTTCGATGACGGATTCGCAGTTGCCCATACGCGCCCTGCTTTGCAGCAACAGGTACATACTGCGTTGCGCGATGCTGCCGCCGTCGCCTCCGTCCGCGCCTTTCAACAGGGAGGCAGCGGCAGAAAACCTGCCGCTTTTATAGTGTTTGAGTGCCTGATTGTAGAGGTTTTGTGCGGTTTCGGCGGTATGTGCGGATGCGCTGCCGCCTTCGGTATTGAGGTAATGCTCTTTCAACTTGCGGTCGTCGAGTTTTTGGACGTATGCCCTGCCGGAAGGGTGTGTTTTCGCATGCTCCAGTGCTTTGACTTTGCCGTTTAAGGTTTCCACTTCGTTCGACAGGCGAATAATCCTGTTTTCCAGATAGTCCAAACGGTCTTGCAAGGTCGGAACGGGATAGGGAATGCCGTCTGAAGCATTTTCCCGTATCGGCATTTCGGTTTGGCTGCCTGCCGGAACAGGTGAAACGGAAGAACAGGCGGCGGATACGGACAGCCAAATGATAAAAAGCGGTAATTTGGTCTTCATTATTTTTTCAGAAGCAGGGTCAAACCGTCGCCGACGGGCAGGGTGATGGGGACGATGCGCGGGTCGTTCGGCAGGTTTTGATTGAAATCTTTGAGGATGCCGACACTGGGCGGCGCATCGGAAGCAGCTTCGCGCATCACCCTTCCGTTCAACAAAATATTGTCGATGGCAATGATGCCGCCTTGACGGACGAGGTTGAGGCAACGCTCGAAATATTGCGGCGTGGGCGGTTTGTCTGCGTCTATCAGTGCCAAATCGTAGCTTCCGACTTCACCCTGTGCAATCAAATCATCCAATGTCAGCAATGCGGGTTGCAGGTGCAGGCTGATTTTATGTGCCACACCGGCCTCGTTCCAAACCTGACGCGCCGTATCGGTAAAGGTTACATTGATGTCGCAGGCGGTAATCCGCCCGTGTTCTGGCAACGCCAATGCAAGCGCGGTGCTGCTGTATCCGGTAAACACGCCGACTTCCAGATATTTTTCCGCGCGAATCAGCTTTGCCAGCCAAACCAAAACCGCCGCCTGTTCGCGCGCAATCGCCATTTTGCCCATACGGTGATGCCCCGTCTTCTCACGCAGCCGCGTCAAAACGGGATGTTCGGGTTCGCCGATGGCGTTCAAATAGTTTTGCAGGTCCGGTGCGACATTGGACAGATTGGTCGTCATTTCGGCAGGTTCAGTCTTGGTAATAGGTGTAAGGTTTTTTCGCTACTTTTGCCGCCTCAAAGTTTTCCTGTTCTTCGGGATTGAGTTCGACATCCCACAAAAGCCCCCTGTTTTCCAAACGCTGCTGTTCCAACTCAGGTTTTTCTTCAATCAGGCGGTTGAGGAATTGTGTGGCATCGGATTGGTAGTGATACATCTTTGTGCTCCAATTTTATGGGATACGGCGTGATTATACTGGTATTTTCCAAACGGGATAAACGGCTTTTATCAAGAATACGGGCAGAAAAGTAAGGGGTTTTATTATAGAATGAAGCGTTTTTTGCAACGGAAGCCTACCTTATGCCACGCATTGCCGCCCTGCCCGACCATCTTGTCAACCAAATAGCCGCCGGCGAAGTGGTCGAACGCCCTGCCAACGCCCTGAAAGAAATCGTTGAAAACAGTATCGATGCAGGCGCAACGGCGATCGATGTCGAACTGGCGGGCGGCGGCATCCGCCTGATTCGCGTCAGCGATAACGGCAGCGGTATCCATCCGGACGACATCGGGCTTGCGCTCCACCGCCATGCCACCAGCAAAATCAAAACCTTAAACGATTTGGAACACGTCGCCAGTATGGGCTTTCGCGGCGAAGGCTTGGCAAGCATCGCCTCCGTCAGCCGCCTGACCCTGACCAGCCGTCAAGAAGACAGCACGCACGCGACCCAAGTCAAAGCCGAAGACGGCAAACTCAGCAGCCCCACCGCCGCCGCCCACCCCGTCGGCACCACCATCGAAGCCGCCGAACTCTTCTTCAACACTCCCGCGCGGCGCAAGTTCCTCAAATCTGAAAACACCGAATACGCCCACTGCGCCACTATGCTCGAACGCCTCGCGCTGGCGCATCCGCACATTGCCTTCTCACTCAAACGCGACGGCAAACAAGTGTTCAAACTTCCAGCCCAAAGCCTGCATGAACGGATTGCCGCCATTGTCGGCGATGATTTTCAGACGGCATCCCTGGAAATCGACAGCAGCAGCGGCGCATTGCGGCTCTATGGCGCGATTGCCAAGCCGACTTTCGCCAAAGGCAAAACCGACAAACAATACTGCTTCGTCAACCATCGTTTTGTCCGCGACAAAGTGATGCTCCACGCCGTCAAACAGGCATACCGCGACGTTTTGCACAACGCCCTCACCCCCGCTTTCGTCCTCTTCCTCGACCTGCCGCCCGAAGCCGTAGATGTCAACGTCCACCCGACCAAAACAGAAATCCGCTTCCGCGACAGTCAGCAGGTGCACCAACTTGTGTTCCACACGCTCAACAAAGCCCTTGCCGACACACGCGCCGACCTGACCGAAAGCGTCGGCAACGCAGGCGAAGTGTTGCATGACATTACCGGCGTTACGCCTGCACCAATGCCGTCTGAAAACGACAGCGAAAATCTGTTTGATCGCGCATCCGACTACCCGACGGGCAACAAACCCGATACGCGCAATGCCTTCGGTTCGTCAGGCAAAACCGCGCCTATGCCCTATCAGTCCGCATATGCGCCGCAACAACGCAGCCTGTCCCTGCGCGAAAGCCGCGCGGCAATGAATACTTATGCTGAGCTTTACAAAAAAACCGACGACATCGACCTTGAGTCAAACCGGTTCGGGCAGCCGTATTTCGGCGGCGGTATGCCGTCTGAAAGCAGCCCGAACAACGTTTCAGACGGCATCGGACAGGCTTCGGAAATGCCGCCGCTCGGCTTCGCCATCGCCCAATTATTGGGCATCTACATCCTTGCCCAAGCCGAAGACAGCCTGTTGCTCATCGATATGCACGCCGCCGCCGAACGCGTCAACTACGAGAAAATGAAACGCCAACGGCAGGAAAACGGCAGGCTGCAAAGCCAACGCCTGCTTATTCCCGTAACCTTCGCCGCGTCCCACGAAGAATGCGCCGCCCTTGCCGACCACGCCGACACGTTGGCGGGCTTTGGTTTGGAATTGTCCGATATGGGCGGCAACACCCTCGCCGTCCGCGCCGCACCCGCAATGTTGGGCAAATCCGATGTCGTCTCCCTCGCACGCGACGTATTGGGCGAACTCGCCCAAGTCGGCAGCAGCCAAACCATCGCATCACACGAAAACCGCATCCTCGCCACAATGTCCTGCCACGGCTCGATCCGCGCCGGCCGCAGGCTTACCCTGCCCGAAATGAACGCGCTGCTGCGCGATATGGAAAACACGCCGCGCAGCAACCAGTGCAACCACGGCAGACCGACTTGGGTCAAACTGACTTTGAAAGAATTGGACGCACTGTTCTTGCGCGGACAATAAGCCGAAAATGCTAGAATACGCCGCCCGAAGCCGCCGTTCAGACGGCATTCCGACGCACCGACAGAAACATCACGACCGAAACCAAGAGAAAAACATGGCCTATCAAGTTCTCGCCCGAAAATGGCGGCCCAAAACCTTTGCCGACTTAGTCGGTCAGGAACACGTCGTCAAAGCCCTGCAAAATGCCTTGGACGAAGGCAGGCTGCACCACGCCTACCTGCTGACCGGAACGCGCGGCGTGGGCAAAACCACCATCGCCCGCATCCTTGCCAAAAGCCTCAACTGCGAAAACGCGCAACACGGCGAACCTTGCGGCGTGTGCCAAAGCTGCACCCAAATCGATGCCGGACGCTATGTCGACCTGCTCGAAATCGACGCCGCCTCCAACACAGGCATCGACAACATCCGCGAAGTCTTGGAAAACGCCCAATACGCGCCGACCGCCGGCAAATACAAAGTCTATATCATCGACGAAGTGCATATGCTTTCCAAAAGCGCGTTCAACGCCATGCTCAAAACGCTGGAAGAGCCGCCCGAACACGTCAAATTCATCCTTGCCACCACCGATCCGCATAAAGTTCCCGTTACCGTCTTGAGCCGCTGCCTGCAATTCGTCTTGCGCAATATGACCGCGCAGCAGGTTGCCGACCACCTTGCCCACGTCCTCGACAGCGAAAAAATCGCCTACGAACCCCCCGCCCTGCAACTTTTGGGACGCGCCGCCGCCGGATCGATGCGCGATGCCTTAAGCCTGCTCGACCAAGCCATCGCCCTAGGTTCGGGCAAAGTTGCCGAAAACGATGTCCGCCAAATGATCGGCGCGGTCGACAAACAATACCTGTACGAACTGCTGACAGGCATCGTCAACCAAGACGGCGCGGCCCTGACCGCAAAAGCGCGGGAAATGGCGACGCGTGCCGTCGGCTTTGACAACGCCTTGGGCGAACTTGCCATACTGCTGCAACAACTCGCCCTGATACAGGCAGTCCCCTCCGCCTTGGCGCACGACGACCCCGATTCCGATATTTTGCACCGCCTCGCCCAAACCATAAGCGGCGAACAAATCCAGCTTTACTACCAAATCGCCGTCCACGGCAAACGCGACCTGGGCCTCGCCCCCGACGAATACGCCGGCTTTATGATGACCCTGCTGCGTATGCTCGCGTTCGCCCCCTTGGCGGCGGCTTCGTGTGATGCAAACGCCGTGATTGGAAATACCGAACTTCAATCCCCGTCGGCACAAACCGCCGAAAAGGAAACCGCCGCAAAAAAGCCCCAAGCGCGCCCTGAAGCGGAAACCGCCCAAACACCCGTTCAGACGGCATCCGCAGCGGCAATGCCGTCTGAAGGCAAAACTGCCGGCCCCGTTTCCCATCAGGAAAACAACGATGTTCCGCCTTGGGAAGACGCGCCGGACGAAGCCCAAACCGCAGACGGCACGGCGCAGGCATCGGCAAAAAGCATTCAGACGGCATCCGAAGCCGGAATGCCGCCCGAAAACCAAGTTTCCAAGAACAAGGCAGCCGACAACGAAACCGGGGCTTCCTTGTCCGAAGTGCCGTCTGAAAACCCCATTCAGGCAACACCGAATGATGAAGCCGTTGAAACGGAAACATTTGCACACGAAGCCCCTACAGAACCTTTCTACGGTTACGGCTTTCCGGATAATGACTGCCCCGTAGAAGACAACGCAGAAATCCCGCCGCCCGATTGGGAACACGCCGCCCCTGCCGATACCGCAGGCGGAGGGACGGACGAAGAAGCAGAAGCGGGCGGCATCGACGGAAACAACACGCCGTCCGCCCCGCCGCCCGAATTTTCCACCGAAAACTGGGCAGCCATCGTCCGGCATTTCGCCCGCAAACTCGGCGCGGCGCAAATGCCGGCGCAACACTCCGCGTGGACGGAATACCATCCCGACACCGGCCTGATGGTTTTGGCGATGACCGCCGAAGCCCGCGCCACCGCCGACAAAAAGCGGCTCGACAAAATCCGCGACACCCTCGCCCAAGCCTACGGGCTGCAACTCACCCTGCAAACCCAAGACTGGCAGGACGAAGCCGGCCGGGAAACCCCCGCGATGCAGGACAAGCGCGTCCAAGCCGAAGGCAGGCAAAAAGCACAAGCCTTGCTCGAAGCCGACCCCGCCGCGCAAAAAATCCTCCAGGCATTCGGCGCGCAATGGCAGCCCGAATCACTGGAATTGGCGGCAAACCGCCTATAAACAGATATAATGCCGCCCGAACCCTTCGGACGGCATTGCCGTTTCCCTTATCCAATCAAAACAGACAGGAGTTTTACCAATGTTCGGAAAAGCCGGATTAGGCGGCCTGATGAAACAGGCGCAGCAAATGCAGGAAAATATGAAAAAAGCACAAGCCAAACTTGCCGAAACCGAAGTAGAAGGCGAAGCAGGCAACGGATTAGTCAAAATCACAATGACCTGCGCGCACGAAGTACGCAAAATCGACATCAGCCCCGAGCTGATTCAAGAAGCCGCCGACGACAAAGAAATGCTCGAAGACCTCATCCTCGCCGCCCTCAAATCCGCCCGTGGCAAAGCCGAAGAAACCGCAAACAAAACAATGGGCGCATTTACCCAAGGACTCCCCCCCGGCGTGGGCGACTTCTTCCGCTGATTCCCGGCCGTCATTCCCGTGCAGACGGGAATGACGGAGGGCAATGCCGTCTGAAACCTCGTCATTCCCGCGAAAACGGGAATCCGGTAGGCTGGGCTGTAGGGTGGGCTTCAGCCCACCAATCCACCAACAAGCACACAACCCCCCACAGCCGTCATTCCAGTATATCGTAGGGTGCATATCGTAGGGTGGGCTTCAGCCCACCAAAACAACAATGCCCCGATGCCGTCTGAAACTTCGTCATTCCCGTGCAGGTTGCGGGATTCGGCGGAATCGGTGGGCTGAAGCCCACCCTACCATTACTGTTTTATCCGGTAAGTTTCCGTGCCGACGGGTCTGGATTCCCGCCTGCGCGGGAATGACGGCATCAGTTTGCAGGATACGGCGTGAACGGTAAAAACAGCGAGAACGATAGGAACGTAAAAACGGCAAAAATAGCGGGAATCGGCAGGCTGAAGCCTACCCTGCCATTATTTACACGTCCGTACCGCTTAAATGCCGTCTGAAATGTCGTCGGAGCGGTGGGCTGAAGCCCACCCTGCCATTACGCCCTGCCATTCATTTCCGCATCCGTATATCGTAGGGCGGGCTTCAGCCAACCAAAACACAAAAATTCCGATACCGTCCGAAACTTCGTCATTCCCGCGCAGGCGGGAATCCAATAACCGAAAAATCACAGGAATTTATCGAAAAAAACAGAAACCCCCACCGCGTCATTCCACGAACGCGGGAATCCGGAACCTCTAAACTTCCAGATAATCTTTGAATATTGCCGCCTCCGCCAATCCATCCGCACCAACCCAAACACCCCCTCCCCCAAACCCGTCCGCTAATGTAAAATCCCCCCCCCCGCGAAAAAAATGGTATATTCCAAGCGAGAATCCCTCCCGTCATACGCGCCGCACCGACAAGCACCGCCGCCGTCATTCCCGAGAAAGCGGGAATCCAATAACCGAAAAACCACAGGACTTTATCGAAAAAAACAGAAACCCCACACCGTCATTCCCGCGAACGCGGGAATCCAGAAACGCAACACAACAGGAATTTATCGGAAAAACCCCAACCCGAACGGACTAAATCCCCGCCTGCGCGGGAATGACAGGATTTTAAGTTGAGGAAATTTCCCTGAAAAACCCCAACCCCCAAAAACCGGGCGGATACCGTACCATCCGCCCCCCAAACCCTTTTTAACCATTCAAACAAACAGAAAGAGAAAACAAAATGAACAAAATATACCGCATCATTTGGAATTCGGCCCTCAATGCCTGGGTAGTCGTATCCGAACTCACACGCAACCACACCAAACGCGCCTCCGCGACGGCGGCGGTTGCCGTATTGGCGACCCTCTTGTCCGCAACGGCACAGGCGAGCACCAACGCTTCGGGGGGGGGGAATGACCCAGATCCCAGCTTATTTGACCCTGAAAATCCGAATTTTACAGATGATTATTACACAGAGGATGAAAATGGTAACTCTAGTTACAAGTTTGGTTTGCTTGTCGTTGATAAGGATGGGAAGTTAAAAGATACAGAGTTTGCAACTGCCAATGATGATGACCAGGGAAAGCGCACCATCTCAGTAGAAGCATCCGAAGGCTCAAAGGCTCGCCCCAAGCTGTCAAGCAGCTACCTCTACCTCCGCGAAAACGGCGGAATTGAAATCGACCAAGAAGGACGTTCTGCCAAGTTCAAAGTAAAAGCAGGCGACGGCTTGAAGATTGACACCACCACCGACAAACTCGTTGCCGATACCGTTGACCTTACCGTTACCGGCGGCAAAGTAACCGCCCCCAATAATGGCGACAATAAAAAACTCGTCAACGCAGGCAATTTGGCAACCACATTAAACGGCTTAGGCTGGCAGCTTAAAACCACCAACGGTACTGCCGCAGCCGACACTAACGCGACCTCGACCGTCAAAAGCGGCGACGAAGTCGAGTTCAAAGGCGAAGGCGTTGAAGTAACCACGACAAGCGATGGAGCAAAACACACCGTTACCATCAAAGCCGCCCAAACCCAAGGCGCAAACACAGGCGGCTCTTGGAAAATCACCGCCGATAAAGAAGACGGTGGCGAACTTGACCCTGCAAACACCACACCTACCGAACAAGAAGTCAATACAAACGACAAAGTAACCCTCAAAGCCGGCGACAACCTGAAAATCAAACAAAACGGCAAAGACTTCACCTACTCGCTGAAAAAAGACCTGAAAAACCTGACCAGCGTAGAGTTCAAAGACGCAAACGGCGGCACTGGTGCAAGCACCAAAATTGACAAAGACGGCTTAACCATCACGCCGGCGAATGGTGCTGCGGCAGGCACAGGTACGTCTAACGCAATCAGCGTAACCACGTCAGGTATTAGTGCAGGTAACAAAGAAATTACCAATGTTAAGAGTGGTTTGACTAAATACAATGGCAATAATAATGACGCTAAGAAAGACTTGGTTGATTTAAGCAGCCTGACAAACACCGCAACCGTCGGTACAACAAATAATGGTTTAGCCAACAAAGCCGCAACCGTAGGCGATTTAGCGGGCTTGGGCTGGGTGCTTTCATCTACGAAAACAACGGACGAAACTGCTGATAAGCCATTCCACGCTGCCATTAAAAACGCAACGGAAGTTGAGTTTGTGGGTAAAAACGGCGCAACCGTGTCCGCAAAAACCACAAACGGCAAACATACCGTAACGGTAGATGTGGCAACAGTAGAAGCCGGCAACGGTCTTGAGAAAGATACTACTACCGGTAACAGGATTAAGCTCAAAGTCAAATCCAAAGCAGGAGAAGAAAACTTATTAACCGTAAGTGATGACGGCGTGTCCGTTACCAAAGGCGAGTTTAATACAGTAGAGACAACAACGACTACAGGTCAAGGTGGAAATGCTAACGACCGTGGCAAAGTAACCGTTAAGGCTTCTGCAAATGTCGGTCAAGCAACTGCGGATGATAAGAAAAAAGTGGCGACTGTCGGCGACGTTGCGGAGGCTATCAACAGTGCGGCAACCTTTGTGAAAGTGGAAAGCACAGATGAAGATATTGAAAATGGTGCTACAACCCAAGATGCAACTAAAGACCAAGCCCTTAAAGCAGGCGACACCTTAACCTTAAAAGCGGGTAAAAACTTAAAGGTTAAACGTGATGGTAAAGATGTAACATTTGCTTTAGCGAAAGACCTTGATGTTAAAACTGCGAAAGTGAGTGATACCTTAACGATTGGCGGTAATAAAGTTGCAGGTGGTACTGCAATGCCAAAAGTAAATATCACTAGCACGGCAAACGGCTTGAACTTTGCGAAAGACGCTACGGGTACTAATGGCGATACTACGGTTTACTTGAATGGTATTGGTTCAACTTTACACGATACGCTTGCGGGTTCTCCTGCTACTCACGTTGATGCGGGCAACCAAAGTACACATTACACTCGTGCAGCAAGTATTAAAGATGTATTGAATGCGGGTTGGAATATTAAGGGTGTTAAACCCGGTTCAACAACTGGTCAATCAGAAAGTGTCGATTTTGTTCATACTTACGACACAGTTGAGTTCTTGAGTGAAAATAAAGATACAACAACCGTAACTGTGGATAGTGAAAATAGTGGAAAAACCACTAAAGTTAAAATCGGTGCGAAAACTTCCGTTATCGCTGCAAAAGACGGTAAGTTGCTTACCGGTAAGGACAATCAAACAAACGGCGGTACAAATACCACCCCTGCTACTGATGATAATGACACCGGCACCGGCTTGGTTACTGCAAAAGCCGTAATTGATGCCGTGAACAAGAGCGGTTGGAGGGTAAGCGGCGAGGGTACGACTGCCGAAACCGGTGCAACCGCCGTTACCGCAGATCAAGCACAAACCGTTACATCCGGCACGAGCGTGAACTTCAAAAACGGCAATGCGACCACAGCAACCGTAAGCAAAGTAACCGAAAATGGCGAGACTAAAATCAACGTCAAATACGATGTAACCACCGGCGACGGTTTGAAGGTAGATGATAAAAAAATCACCGTAAATACCGGCGACGGCTTGAAAGTTGAGGGTGGAAAAGTTGTTGCAAGTGTTGGCGATGGTTTGAAGCTGGATAACCAAAAAATCGTTGCAGACACGACCACGCTTACTGTAACAGACGGTAAAGTTACTGCCCCTAATGGCACTAAGGGCGATACGAAGAAACTTGTTGATGCAGGCAGTTTGGCTGATGCGTTAAACAAATTAAGCTGGAAAGCGAAAGCTGACAAGGATACCGATGGCGAAGCAGAGGGTGAGACTGACCAAGAAGTCAAAGCAGGCGAAACTGTAACCTTCAAAGCAGGTAAAAACTTAAAAGTGAAACAGTCTGAAAAAGACTTTACTTATTCGCTGAAAGACGAACTTACGGGTTTGACAAGTATTGCTTTGGGTACGGCTGGAAACGGCAAAACCACGACCAAAATTACTGAAAATGGTTTAACTGTTTCTACCACCCCGGCAAATGGCGGTACGGCTACCGAAGTCAAAATCGGTTCAGACGGCATTAGCGCAGGTAATAAAGCCATTACCAACGTTGCAAGCGGTTTGAAAACCTATGGGGATACCCAAAACGGACAGCCCGCAGCCAACACCAATACGGCTAAAAATGGCTTGATTAATTTAGATACTGCTACAACACCTGCAAATGGCGGGGGCACAGGCACGTCCGTAGCCGACACCACAGCCGCAACCGTAGGCGATTTGCGTAAACTCGGCTGGGTGCTTTCGGCTGATAAAACCACGAATGGCACAGGCACCGATACGGCATTCCACGCCGCCGTTAAAAACGCCGAAGAAGTCGAGTTCAAAGGCACAGGTGCGGCTACCGTTTCCGCAAAAACCGAAAACGGCAAACATACCATTACCGTTGACGTACAAAAAGCCGAGATTGAGACTTCAGACGGCATCGAGAAGACCGACGATGGCAAACTCAAACTGAAAGTAAAAACAGGCGATGATAATTTGTTGACTGTTGGCACTGACGGCGCGTCTGTTGCCAAAGGCAAACTTGAAGTTGTAAGCACCACCACAGCCAACGGCGACAAAAAAGGTCAGGTAAAAGCGAAAAGTGCGAATGGAACTGATGCTACCGATAAGGACGTGGCAACAGTGAAGGATGTTGCCGACGCTATTAACAAAGCAGAAACTTTCGTAAAAGTAGAAAATTCTACTGAAGATATTGAAGATGCAGCAGCCAATGGGGCAGATAATACCGAAGAAGCCCTTAAAGCAGGCGATACCTTGACCTTTAAAGCAGGTAAAAACCTGAAAGTTAAACGTAGTGGAAAAGAAATTACTTTTGACTTGGCGAAAAACCTTGATGTGAAAACCGCGACCGTGAGCGATAAGTTGTCGATTGGTAAAGATACGAACAAAGTTAATGTAACCAGTACGGCTGACGGTTTGACCTTTGCAAAAGAAAATGGAACACCTGTAGCAGGAAGTGGTGCGCCTGATACGAGAATTTATTTAAATGGTATTGCAACTACTTTAACTGAGCCAAGTGCAGGAGCGAAGTCTTCACACGTTGATTTAAATGTGGATGCAGCGAAAAAATCTCACGCGGCAAGCATTGAAGATGTGTTGCGTGCAGGTTGGAATATTCAAGGCAATGGCAATAATGTTGATTATGTGGCGACGTATGACACAGTAAACTTTACTGATGATGGTCAAGGAACAACGACAGTAACTGTAACCCAAAAAGATAATGGTAAAGGTGCTGAAGTTAAAATCGGTGCGAAAACTTCTGTTATCAAAGACCACAACGGCAAACTGTTTACAGGCAAAGACCTGAAAGATGCGAATAATGGTGCAACCGTTAGTGAAGATGATGGCAAAGACACCGGCAACGGCTTGGTTACTGCAAAAGCCGTGATTGATGCCGTAAACAAGAGCGGTTGGAGGATTAAAACAACCGCTGCCAATGGTCAGGCTGGTCAAGCCGGAGATAATTTTGAAACCGTTACATCAGGCACAAATGTAACCTTTGCTGATGGTAAGGGTACAACTGCGACTGTAACTAAAAATGGTACTGATGGCATTACTGTTAAGTACGAAGCGAAAGTTGGCGACGGTTTGAAGATTGGCGATGGCGATAAAATCGTTGCAGACACGACCACGCTTACTGTGAATGGAGCGGCTGCAAATGGTGCTGTTGATAACACAACTCCGAAAGGTAAAGTCAAAGAGATTACTTCTGAAGACGACAAGAAAAAACTGGTTAAAGCAGGCGATTTGGTAACTGCCTTAAACAGCCTAAGCTGGACGGCGACTGCTGATGCAGAAGACGGTGGTGAAAAAGAGGGTAACGCAACCGAACAAGAAGTCAAAGCAGGCGACAAAGTAACCTTTAAAGCGGGCGACAACCTGAAAATCAAACAAAGCGGCAAAGACTTCACCTACTCACTGAAAAAAGACCTGAAAGACCTGACCAGCATTGAGCTTAAAGGTGCAGCGAATGGTGGTAACAACGGTGCAAGCACCAAGATTGACCAAAACGGCTTAACCATCACTCCAGCAGCTAATGGTGCGGGCGGCACAGGTGCGCCTAACGCAAACACCATCAGCGTAACCAAAGATGGCATTAGCGTCGGCGGTAAAACCGTTAAGAATGTTACAAGCGGTTTGAATGCTTATGGCGATACGAATAATCCGAATTTCAATACTACCGCTAATTCTGCAACCGATTTGGAGAGACAGCTTGATACTACTGGTGCTTATACCGGTTTATTGAATCTAAATGAAAAAGGTGCGAATAAACAGCCGTTGGTGGCTGACAGCACCGCCGCAACCGTAGGCGATTTGCGTAAATTGGGTTGGGTATTGTCTAGCAAAAACGGTACGATGAATGAGACAAGCCAACAAGTCAAACAGGCGGATGAAGTGTTGTTTGAAGGCAAAGGCGGTGCGAAGGTTACTTCCAAATCTAACAACGGCAAACACACCATTACCATTGATGTGGCAGAAACCAAAGTTGGCGATGGTCTTGAGAAAGATAACGACGGCAAGATTAAAGTGAAAGCTAAAGATGGTGCTGACAACTTATTGACTGTGGATGCTAATGGTGCGTCTGTTGCCAAAGGTAGCTTTGAAACTGTTAAAACTGATGCTTCTGAGGCTAATCGCGGTAAAGTAACCGTGAATGGTGTAACAGACCTTGCAAACGCGAGTGATGCTGACAAGAAAAAAGTCGCCACAGTGGTTGATGTTGCTAAAGCAATCAACGATGCCGCAACTTTCGTGAAAGTGGAAAGTGATGACACTGAAATTGATGATACTCAAGCGGCTGACAATAAAGAGCAAGCTCTCAAAGCAGGCGACACTTTAACCTTAAAAGCGGGTAAAAACTTAAAAGTTAAACGTGATGGTAAAAATGTAACCTTCGCTTTAGCAAAAGACCTTGATGTGAAAACTGCGACAGTGAGTGATAAGCTGTCTATTGGTTCTACTAATAAGGTCGATATTACCAGTGATGCAAATGGCTTGAACTTCGCGAAACCGGGTACGAATGGTCAAAACGGCAATGTCCACTTAAACGGTATTGCTTCGACTTTGGATGACCCTCGTGTAGGTGGAAAAACTGCACACTTGGACAAAGCAATCAATGATGCAGAACGCAATCGTGCCGCAAGCGTGGGCGATGTATTAAATGCAGGTTGGAATATTCGCGGCGCAAAAACGATTGGTGGTGATGTTGATAATGTTGATTTTGTTTCACCTTATGACACCGTTGAATTTGTCGGGGGTGCGAATGCCAATGTGATCCTTGCTACCGATACGGCTCACAAAAAGACAACCGTCCGTGTGGATGTAACGGGCTTGCCGGTCCAATATGTTACGGAAGACGACAAAACCGTTGTGAAAGTAGGCAACAAGTATTACGAAGCCAAAGATGACGGTTCGGCGGATATGGCTAAACAAGTCGAAAATGGCAAGCTGGCGACAACCAAAGTGAAATTGGTATCGGCAAGCGGTGCAGATCCGGTGAAAATCAGCAATGTTGCGGACGGCACGGAAGATACCGATGCGGTCAGCTTTAAGCAGTTGAAAGCCTTGAAAGACCAAAAGGTTACTTTAACTGCGAGCAATGCTTATGCCAATGGCGGTGCAGATACCAACGACGGCGAAGCAACTCAAACTTTAAGCAATGGTTTGAATTTTAAATTTAAATCCGCAGACCGCGAGTTGTTGAAAATTAGTGCGGCCGGCGACACAGTTACCTTTACGCCGAAAAAAGGTTCGGTACAGGTTGCTGATGGTAAGGCTACTATCCAAAATGGTACGAAAACAACCGACGGTTTGGTTGAAGCTTCCGAATTGGTTGGCAGCCTGAACAAACTGGGTTGGAAAGTGGGCATCGGCACTGAAGGTACAGGAGCGACCGATGGCACGCGTACCGATACTTTAGTGAAGTCGGGCGATAAAGTAACTTTGAAAGCCGGCGACAATCTGAAGGTCAAACAAGACGGCACAAACTTCACTTACGCGCTCAAAGATGAATTGACGGGCGTGAAGAGCGTGGAGTTTAAAGACACGGCGAATGGTGCAAACGGTGCAAGCACGAAGATTACCAAAGACGGCTTGACCATTACGCCGGCAAACGGTGCGAATGGTGCGGCGGCGACTGATGCCGACAAGATTAAAGTGGCTTCAGACGGCATCAGCGCGGGTAATAAAGCGGTTAAAAACGTTGTGAGCGGACTGAAGAAATTTGGTGATGGTCATCCGTTGGCAAATGGCACTATTGCAGATTTTGAAAAGCATAATGATACTGCCTATAAAGGCTTGACCAATTTGGATGAAAAAGGCGCGAATAATAATCCGACTGTTGCCGACAATACCGCCGCAACCGTGGGCGATTTGCGCGGCTTGGGCTGGGTCATTTCTGCGGACAAAACCACAGGCGACTCAAAGGAATATCACGATCAAGTTCGGAATGCGAACGAAGTGAAATTCAAGAGCGGCAACGGTATCAGTGTATCCGGTAAAACGGTCAACGGTAGGCGCGAAATTACCTTTGAATTGGCTAAAGGCGAAGTGGTTAAATCGAATGAATTTACCGCACCGGATGGCACGAGCTTGGTTAAAGTTGGCGATAAGTATTACAGCAAAGATGATATTGATGCTGCAACGGGTCAGCCGAAAACTGGTACGACAGAAAAATACCAAACTCAAAACGGTAAAATCATTTCTACTAATGGCAATACTGAAACAACCCTAACCAACAAAGGTTCTGGTTATGTAACAGGTAACCAAGTGGCTGATGCGATTGCGAAATCAGGCTTTAAGCTTGGTTTGGCTGACGCGGCAGAAGCTGAAAAAGCCTTTGCGGAAAGCGCAAAAGACAAGCGATTATCTAAAGATAAGGCGGAAACCGTAAATGCCAACGATAAAGTCCGTTTTGCCGACGGTAAAAATACCAAAGTGAGCGCGGCAACGGTGGAAAGCATCGATGCAAACGGCGAAAAAGTAACCACAACCTTTGTGAAAACCGATGTGGAATTGCCTTTAACGCAAATCTACAATACCGATGCAAACGGTAAGAAAATCACTAAAGTTGTCGCAAATGGTCAAACTAAATGGTATGAACTGAAAGATAACGGTTCGACTGATATGGACAAAGAAGTTACCCTCGGTAACGTGGATTCAGACGGCAAGAAAGTTGTGAAAGACAACGATAAATGGTATCACGCCAAAGCTGACGGTACTGCGGATAAAGATAAAGGGGAAGTGGAGAGTAATAAGGTTTCCACCGATGAAAAACACGTTGTCAGCCTTGATCCGAACAATCAATCGAACGGTAAGGGCGTGGTCATTGACAATGTGGCTAATGGCGATATTTCGCCAAATAGCAAACAGGCGGTAAACGGCAGCCAGATTTTCGCATTGACCGGCAACAAAACACCGAATATCACGAGTATCACGGTAGATAAGGATGGTAAAACGGTAAACGTCGGCACAGCCGGAAACGCGAACGATACCAACAAAACGTATCACAACGTCGTGGTGGACGAAGACGGTAAAACCCCGTTATTGACCACTTATAATGTGGAAGGCAGAAAAGAAATTATCACCAATTCAGTGGTTGAAGCCATCTACAATATGAATGAACAGGGGATTAAGTTCTTCCACTCCAACGACGGCAAAGCGACTAGCAGAATCGAACGAAGCAATGAAATCGATTCCAGCGCAAGTGGCAAATTTGCAACGGCAATCGGCGCGAAAGCCGATGCGGCAGGCGAAAATGCCATTGCTTTCGGCTACGGCTCAAAAGCCTTGCGCGATAACACGGTGGCGATTGGTACGGGCAACGTTGTGAATGCGGAAAAATCCGGCGCATTCGGCGATCCGAACTACATCGAAGATAAAGCCGGCGGCAGCTACGCTTTCGGTAACGATAACCGTATTACTTCTAAAAACACTTTTGTGTTGGGTAATAGTGTTAATGCGAAACGCGATGCAAATGGCAATGTGCTGACTGAAGAAAAAGAAATTATTGGAAAGGACGGCAATAAGACAACGGAAAAAGTACCGCAAGCCTTAGGTAAAACCGTAGAAAATTCCGTTTATCTCGGTAATGCTTCAACCGCGACAGAAAAACCGGGCAGCAACCTGAAATCCGACGGCACGGCGGGTAATACCACAACCGCCGGCGCGACAGGTACGGTAAACGGCTTTGCCGGCGCAACGGCGCACGGTGCGGTTTCTGTCGGCGCGAGCGGCGAAGAAAGACGTATCCAAAACGTCGCGGCAGGCGAAATTTCTGCCACTTCCACCGATGCGATTAACGGCAGCCAGCTGTATGCGGCAACCAAAGGCATCGCCGATCAGGCCGTCGGTATGGTCAGGGCGTTGAAACGCGAACTGGAAGGCGTTGCTGCCGGTGCGAATGCCGCAGCCGCCTTGCCGCAATCGTACCTGCCCGGAAAATCGATGATTTCCGCCGCGACGGGCGCATACGGTTCGACAGGCGCACTCGCCGTCGGCTACTCCAGCATCAGCGACAACGGCAAATGGGTGGTCAAAGGCCAGCTCAACGTCAATACCCGAAGCAAAGCCGGCGGCGGTGTCGGCGTGGGCTATATCTGGTAACAACCCCGAAGCGTTGAAAAATGCCGTCTGAAAGGCTTTCAGACGGCATTTTTATTGCCCCGCCCGATGGTTCGCAACGGGAAAAGCGTATCGCATAACGGGCGGATGTGTGTTTTAGAGTGTGGATGGCGGATGCGTAGGAGATGGGTGCAGGATGCGGGTGCAGGATGGGCTTCAGCCCACCGCTCCCACCGTTTTTATTACCTCCCGTATCCCCGTCGATCTCGCCGTTTCCAAGCGGCGTTGCGGTTTTGGCGGATAGGGATATTCGGATTTGCCTCATCATAAAGACACCGAACCGTTTGACAGCCTGTTTGGCGGAATCTGAATCATCAAAAATACCCGAATCGTCATTCCCGCGCAGGCGGGAATCTAGGGCTGTCGGTGCAGAAACTTACCCGAAGTCCAAAAAAACCGAAACCCCACCGCCGTCATTCCCGCAAAAGCGGGAATCCAGAGATGCAACACGGCAGGAATTTATCGGAAAAAAACCGAAACCGGACGGACTGGATTCCCGCCTGCGCGGGAATGACGGGATTTCAGGTTGTAGGAATTTATCAGACGGACTGTAGAATCGGGTTGTAGGGCTGGCTGTAGAATCGGGCTATAAAGTAGATTGCAGGGTCGGGTTGTAGGACGGATTTCAGGACGAGCTGTAGGGTGGGCTTCAGCCCACCAATCCACCAACCCCCCACCGCCGCCATTCCCGCAAAAAGCAGGAATCCGGTCTCTCGATTTTCAAATAACCTTTAATTCGTCATTCCCGCGCAGGCGGGAATCTAGGGCTGTCTGTGCAGAAACTTACCCGAAGTCCAAAAAAACCGAAACCCCACCGCCGTCATTCCCGCAAAAGCGGGAATCCAGAGATGCAACACGGCAGGAATTTATCGGAAAAAAACCGAAACCGGACGGACTGGATTCCCGCCTGCGCGGGAATGACGGGATTTTAAGTTGTGGGAATTTATCGGGAATAACGGCATTTGCTTGCCGGCGGTTGGCGGATGTGTTGGCGGGATTGGTGGATTGGGTGGGAATGGCGGAAATGGTGGGATTAGTGGGATTAGTGGGATTGGTGGGCTGAAGCCCACCCTACATCACACCCTACATCACACCCTACATCACACCCTACATCACACCCTACATCACACCCTACATCACACTCTACATCACACCATATATCCGCCCTACCGCCACTCTACGCATCCGCCCTACGGCTGCCCTACACCACAATCCGCAGTCCGCCTCTACAACACTGCCGAACGGTAACGATATTAATCGGGATTCCATATCAAACAATGCCGATGCCGCCCCGCATATTCGAACACCGTCCGATCTGAAAACCAATGCCGGCCGAATCCGAGCAAAATAAACCAAGCCGGCCGGCTGCTCAAAAAAAACGGTACTTCGCAACAGAAGTACCGTTTATCGGGATTTTAAGTTTTATTCTTCGGGGCGTTCGCCGTCGGTTTCGTCCAATTTTCCTTCGGTGATGTGCATTTCCACGCCGTTCAATGCACGGATTTTCGCATCGATTTCATCGGCAACCTCAGGATTCTCCTTCAGCCAGACGCGGACGTTGTCTTTGCCCTGACCGATTTTCGCGCCGTTGTAGCTGTACCACGCGCCGGATTTGTTGATGATGTCGTTTTTCACGCCGATGTCGATCAATTCGCCTTCCCAACTGATGCCTTCTCCGTAGAGGATGTCAAACTCTGCCTGACGGAACGGGGGGGCGACTTTGTTTTTGATGACTTTGACGCGGGTTTCGTTGCCCAATACTTCTTCGCCTTTTTTGATGGATCCGGTGCGGCGGATGTCGAGGCGGACGGAAGAATAGAATTTCAGCGCGTTGCCGCCGGTGGTGGTTTCGGGGCTGCCGAACATTACGCCGATCTTCATCCGGATTTGGTTGATGAACACAACCAGCGTGTTGGTTTTTTTGATGTGTCCGGTCAGTTTGCGCAAAGCCTGGCTCATCAGGCGCGCCTGCAGTCCGACATGGCTGTCCCCCATATCGCCTTCGATTTCGGCTTTGGGGACGAGTGCGGCTACGGAATCGACGACTACCATATCTATGCCGCCAGAACGGACGAGTGTGTCGCAGATTTCCAAAGCCTGTTCGCCGGTATCGGGCTGGGACAGGTAAAGCTCTTCGACTTTTACGCCGAGTTTGCGGGCGTAAACGGGATCAAAGGCGTGTTCGGCATCGACAAAGGCGCACACGCCGCCGTTTTTCTGGCATTGGGCGACGGCTTCGAGGCAGAGGGTGGTTTTGCCGGAGGATTCGGGGCCGAAGATTTCGACGATGCGCCCGCGCGGCAGGCCGCCGACTCCGAGGGCGAGGTCTAATCCGAGCGATCCGGTGGAAATGACTTCGAGGTTTTCTTCCTGCTGGCTGCCGTCCATTTTCATGATGGCGCCTTTGCCGAAACTTTTTTCGATTTGCGCCAGTGCGGCGGCAAGGGCTTTGCTTTTGTCGTCTGACATTGGGGTTACTCCGGAACAAATGCGGTATGTGGGATGCGGCGCAACACGGGCTGCGGCGCGGGATGTGATGGGCGGCTATTATCGCATGTTTCCCTTTTGGGGACTACCGTCCGCTTCGGCACAAATGCCGTCTGAAACGGTTCAGACGGCATTCGGGAAGCGTGCGTCAGGCGATTTCGAGCCACATGACCTGATAGGGCTGAAGCGTCAAATCCTGATTCAAGCTGACAGTTTTGCCGCCGATGAGGTCGTGCGCCTTGAAAGGCATGGCTTGCAGGGTATGCGCGGTAACGGTTTGCGGATATTCGCTGAAGTTGCCGAATGCCAAGAGCGCGTTGTTGCGGATGTAGCCGATGATGTGTTTGTTGTTGGTGTTGAAAGTAACCAGCCTGCCGCCGTCGAAGCGCGGATTGCTTTGGCGGACGGCAATCATATGGCGCAAGCCCTGATAGATTTGCCCGGCTGCGGTCGACGGATCGTTGCGTTGCGCGTACAGGGCTTCGTTATAACGCGGACGGTGCGCCCAACGACTGTCGTCGCTTTTGTTGCTGTCTTGCGCCCAGCCGTCGTCGTTGGGCGTGCCCACTTCGTCGCCGAGGTAAATCAGGGGCAGTCCGCCGGTACTCAATGCGATGCTGTACAGAAGTTTGATGCGGCTGACGGCGTGGGGGTCATTTTGAGCCAAGCCTGCCAATGCGGCGGACGTACCGCTGACGCGGCAGTCGCCCGTGTTGGGGTTGTATTGGAAGGGTACGCCGCGCGCGAAGCTGCCGTCGAAACGGTTGACGAAGAAGCGGTTGAGGAATTGGCGGTGGTCGTAGCCGCTTATGCCCAGATATGCGGCGTCTTCGTCGGCAAAAGTCCAGCCGATGTCGTCGTGGCTGCGGACGTAGTTGACCCAGGCGGTATGCTCGGGCAGGTTGTGGCGGTAGGTCAGCGCCTGATGGAGCAGGTTGACTTCGCGCGTGGCAAGCGTGTTCCACAACAATGCCATTTGCAGGGGGTTGTAGCCGATTTGGCATTCTTCCTGCCCGATGTATTGGACGACTTGGTCGGGGTGAACGATGGCTTCGGATTTGAAGAACACGGCGGGCGCGGCAATACGCATAACGGCATTGAACGCGCGGATGAGGGCGTGCGCCTGCGGCAGGTTTTCGCAGCTTGTCCCCATTTGTTTCCAAATAAAGGCAACCGCATCCATACGCAAGATGTCAACGCCCAAGTTGGCAAGGAACAGCATTTCGCCCGCCATTGCGCGGAATACCCAAGGATTGCTGTAATTCAAGTCCCATTGGAAGGAATTGAACGTCGTCCACACCCAGCGTCCGTCTTTCAGTTGCGAGAAGCCGCCCGGGTGCTGGTCGGGGAAGATTTCGCGCAGGGTGCGGTCGTATTGGTCGGGCATCCGGCGGTCGGGGAAAATATAGTAGAAATTGTCGAAAAGCGGGTCGCCGGCGGCGCAGCGTTGCGCCCATTCGTGTTCGTTGGAGGTGTGGTTGAAGATAAAATCGACGACGGCGGAAATGCCGGCTTCGTGCAGCGCAGCAATGACTTCGCGCAAGTCGCCTATTGTGCCCAGTGCCGGATTGACATCGCGGTAGCTGCTGACCGCATAGCCGCCGTCGCTTTTGCCTTCAGGGCATTTAAACAGCGGCATCAGGTGCAGATAAGTCAAACCAAGCTCTTGAAAATAAGGAATTTTATCTTTCAAGCCCTTCAAATCGCCGGCAAACAAATCAACGTAGCACACGCCGCCAACTTGTTTGTTGGACAAAATCCAATCGGGGTTGTTTTCGCGTTCGATGTCAATGTTTTTCAGGGACGCGCTGCGTTGGGAATAGCTCTGCCATGCCTGCGCCAGCAGCATTTCCAGCATAGGCAGCAGGGCTTCGTTGTTGCCGTACACGCTGTCGAGTTCGTTCATCAATTTGGGGAAATGCGTATCCATGCGGCGCGAAAACTGCTGCCAGTCTTCGGATTTTTCGATGCCGGCGCGCTGTTCGGGAGTATAGATGTCCAAGATGCGTGTTTTGAGGTGCTGTAAAATCAAACCGACTTGCTGCGTGGGGGTCAACATGATGCCTGCTCCGATTCTGAAGTTTCCGACCGGCGGTCTGCCGCCGTATCCTGCAAATGCCGTGTAGGGCGTGTCGTGCAATCATACTGCAAGAACTGCGGACTGACTAGAAAAGACAGGGCTTGTGCCAAGTCTGCATTCCGATATGCGGATGCTGCTTGATTCATATCAAGCCGACCGCACAGAAATGCCGTCTGAAACATTGCCTGTGCCTTTGCTATAATGACGCCCTTACTTTTCCCGCCAGCCGCCTGAACCGCCATGCACACCAGCCTTACCGTCAAAAATACCGTTATCGGAAGCGGACGCACCAAAATCGCCGTGCCCCTGGTTGCCCGCACTGCTACCGAACTTGCAGCCGTACTGCCCCAAATCCAAAACCTGCCCTTCGATATCGTCGAGTTCCGCACCGACTTTTTGGAATGCGCGGGCAAAAAGGACGAAGTATTGCGCCACACGCAGACCGTCCGCGACACGCTGCCCGATAAACCGCTGCTGTTTACGTTCAGACGGCATTGCGAAGGCGGCGCGTTCCCGTGTTCGGACGGTTATTATTTCGAACTGCTCGACGCGCTGATTGAAAGCCGCCTGCCCGACATTATCGATATCGAGCTGTTTTCTGGCGAAACCGCCGTCCGGCGCGCCGTGGCAAATGCTCAAAAAAACGGCATCGCCGCCCTGCTCTGCAATCATGAGTTTCACCGCACGCCGCCGCAAGAAGAAATCGTATGCCGTCTGAAACAGATGGAGGACTGCGGCGCGGACATCTGCAAAATTGCGGTGATGCCGCAAAGCGCGGAAGATGTGCTGACTTTGCTTTCTGCCACGCTCAAAGCGAAACAGCTTGTCGCCAAACCAGTTGTTACGATGTCGATGGGGCAGACGGGTGCGGTCAGCCGGCTTGCTGGACAGGTGTTCGGCTCAAGCATCACGTTCGGTTCGGGAACGCAAAACTCCGCGCCGGGGCAAATCGGCGTATCTGCCCTCCGTGCGGCACTCGACTGCCTCGAAAGCGGCGCGGACTGATTTCAGACGGCATCAAGACACAATGAAACTCAATCCCCAACAGCTCGAAGCCGTCCGTTACCTCGGCGGCCCCCTGCTCGTCCTTGCAGGCGCGGGCAGTGGAAAAACCGGCGTGATTACGCAAAAAATCAAGCATTTGATTGTCAATGTCGGCTATCTGCCGCATACCGTCGCCGCGATTACCTTTACCAACAAAGCCGCTGCGGAAATGCAGGAGCGCGTCGCCAAAATGCTGCCCAAACCGCAAACGCGCGGGCTGACGATTTGCACGTTCCACTCTTTGGGCATGAAGATTCTGCGCGAAGAGGCGAACCATATCGGTTACAAAAAAAACTTCTCCATCCTCGACTCTACCGACAGCGCGAAAATCATCGGCGAACTCTTAGGCGGTACGGGCAAAGAAGCCATATTCAAAGCGCAGCATCAAATTTCCCTGTGGAAAAACGATTTAAAAACGCCTGAAGACGTACTTCAGACGGCATCGAACATTTGGGAACAACAAACTGCACGCGTGTATGCGAGCTATCAGGAAACCTTACAAAGCTATCAGGCAGTGGACTTCGACGACTTAATCCGCCTGCCTGCCGTGCTGTTGCAGCAAAACAGCGAAGTGCGCAACAAATGGCAGCGGCGGCTGCGTTATCTGCTGGTTGACGAATGCCAAGATACGAATACCTGCCAATTTACGTTGATGAAACTTCTGACCGGCGCGGAAGGTATGTTTACCGCCGTCGGCGACGACGACCAGTCCATCTACGCATGGCGCGGTGCGAACATGGAAAACCTGCGCAAAATGCAGGAAAACTATCCGCAGATGAAGGTCATCAAACTAGAGCAAAACTACCGCTCCACGGCGCGGATTCTCAAAATCGCCAACAAAGTCATCGAAAACAACCCCAAGCTGTTTACCAAAAAACTTTGGTCGCAATTGGGCGAAGGCGAGCCCGTCAAAGTCGTTGCCTGTCAAAACGAGCAGCACGAAGCCGACTGGGTCGTCAGCCAAATCGTCAAACAAAAACTCATCGGCGGCGACAAAACCCAATATGCCGATTTCGCTGTGTTATACCGCGGCAAGCATCAGGCGAGGATTTTCGAGGAAGCATTGCGCGGCGCGCGCATCCCCTACCGCCTCTCCGGCGGGCAGAGTTTTTTCGACAAAGCCGAAATCAAAGACGTGTTGTCTTATGTGCGGCTGCTTGCCAACCCCAATGACGATCCCGCCTTCTTGCGCGCCGTTACCACACCCAAACGCGGCATCGGCGATGTAACGCTGGGCAAGCTCAACACTTACGCGCACGAACACGAATGCAGCCTGTATGAAGCCGCGCAAAACGAAGAAGCCCTTGCCACGCTGAACAATACCAACCGCCAACACCTGCAAGCCTTTATGGATATGTTCGGCAGCTACCGCGCCAAAGCCGAAACAGGCGAAGCAGGCGAGTTCATCAACAGCCTGCTCGAAGAAATCGACTATGAAAACCATTTGATGCAAAACGAAGAAGGCAAAGCCGGCGAAATCAAATGGCGCAACGTCGGCGATTTGGTATCATGGTTTGCACGAAAAGGCGGGGAAGACGGCAAAAACATCATCGAACTCGCCCAAACCGTTGCCTTGATGACGCTTTTGGAAGGAAAAGACGAAGAAGAAACCGATGCCGTCTCGCTATCCACGCTACACGCCGCCAAAGGTTTGGAGTATCCGTATGTTTTCCTTATCGGTTGCGAAGAAGGTGTTTTGCCGCACAACGACAGCATCGAAGAAGGCAACGTCGAAGAAGAACGCCGCCTGATGTACGTCGGCATCACCCGCGCCAAACGCCAACTCACGCTGACCCACTGCGTCAAACGCAAAAAACAAGGCACATGGCAGTTCCCCGAACCCAGCCGCTTCATAGACGAAATGCCGCAGGAAGATTTGAAAATCCTGGGGCGCAAAGGCGGCGAGCCGATTGTCAGCAAGGAAGAAGGCAGACGCAACCTTGCCGATATAATCGGAAGGCTCGACAGCATGAAAAAAGGCAATCCGTCGGATTAAACCAAGATAGGGAAACGAAGCCGGAGACAATTTGCAGCTCGAGATATGGAGGGGTCTTCTTTGTATCACAATCAACTGAATAAGAGTCAGATGAATAAGAGAAGAAATGATGGTGGCTTCTATCATTCATATGACCCCAACAATGTCAAAGATGGAAGAACTTTTATATCTAAAGATGACATTGAGTTAAAAATGAGTCAGGGAAAAACAGCAGAAGTTGATTCCAAAGGACATATGATAAATAATACTCATATGATAAATAATACTCACTAGAAATATGAACAGCAAAACTAAGCTTCGAGTTAATAAAATAATCGAACTGAAGCATCATATTGAGAATTGGGAAACTCAAACAAGCGAAGAGATCGAAAAGCTTCTTGTTGATTTTGAGAAACAGCCTAGGCAAGAAATGTCTTCTTATTATACGGAGCTTTTTAGAGATGTTCAATTTGCGGGTGTTTTGGTGCAAATAGCAAATAAGTATGCGGAAAACAGTAAAATCAATCGCTGTATAGTATCTGCTCTTGGGATGATGATGTGGAGGTATAAGCTTCCTGAGAGTGAGGAAATATATCGCCTTATGTTAGCGAATATTCAAAGAAAGGGAGTAGCTCTTTTTGTAGCATTTCATCTCCCTAAGATGAAAATGTTTGAGGAATTCCCGAATAAATGGGCCTATTTTATGAGTATACCTAAACTCTCTCCTAAAAAGACTTCTGCGGAATACTTTACTAACTTGGTCGAAGAATACATTTACTTTGTACCTATGATGTATAAGTCAGAATTGATTCAATACTTCAGTTTGAAATATAGTGAAACAAAAAGTGAATATCTAAAAGATAGATATAAAAAAATACTAAGTATAGTGGATTAACAAAAACCAGTACGGCGTTGCCTCGCCTTAGCTCAAAGAGAACGATTCTCTAAGGTGCTGAAGCACCAAGTGAATCGGTTTCGTACTATTTGTACTGTCTGCGGCTTCGTCGCCTTGTCCTGATTTTTGTTAATCCACTATAAAGCAGCCATGCCGTCTGAAAACCGTTCAGACGGCATGTTTTTGGACGGCGTGGTAAATCGGTTTACGCCCACAAGCCCTGCTGTTGATTTCTCGGCACAAGGCGGCCGACACCGATACCGATGAGGCGGAACGCGTCTTCCGTCTGCGGCGGGACGCGCTTCGTCAACATTTGCGCAGCCTGCAGCAGAGCTGCGCAGTCAGGCAATACGGAGGAATAAGTCAGCGTGCGCGTGATGATACGGAAATCGTAGGTCTTCAGCTTGAGCGTTACGCTTTGGGCTTCGACGTTTTTGCGCGTGATTTGCCGCCACAAGTCTTCGGCAAGATGGGGCAGGTGTCCGGCAGCCTGCTCGAGCGGCAGGTCTTCGGGCAGGGTGATTTCTGTGGAGATTTGGAGGCGTTCGCGTTCGGCTTTGACGGGGCGTTCGTCCGTACCGCGCGCCAAATCATAGAGGCGGTAGCCGTAGCGTCCGAAATGGTTTAAGAGCTCGCCGCGCTCAAAACGGCGCAAGTCGCCCGCCGTCTGCATACCCAGCGACTGCATTTTTTTCAGCGTTACCTTGCCCACTCCGGGGATTTTGCCCAAAGGCAGGGTTTCCAAAAATGCCATGACTTTTTGCGGCGGCAACACAAACTGCCCGTTCGGCTTGCGCCAGTCCGACGCGATTTTCGCCAGAAATTTGTTCGGCGCGATGCCTGCGGATGCGGTCAAACCCGTTTCCGCAAAAATGGCGGCACGGATTTCTTTGGCAACTTCGCTGGCGTAAGGGATGTTTTTGAAATTACGGGTAACGTCAAGATAGGCTTCGTCCAGCGACAGGGGTTCGATTAAATCGGTATAACGCCTGAATACGGCGTGAATCTGCGCGGAAACCTGACGGTACAAGTCGAAATGCGGCGGCACATACACCGCTTGCGGACACAGTCTTTTCGCCGTTGCCACCGACATCGCGGAATGCAGCCCGAACTGCCGTGCCTCATACGATGCGGCGCAAATCACCGAACGCGCGCCCTCCCACGCCACGACCACCGGCCGCCCTTTCAAATGCGGCTGTTCGCGCAGCTCTACCGATGCGTAGAATGCGTCCATGTCGATGTGGATAATTTTGCGTGAAGACATCGGCTCTGCTGAGGATAAAAGGGATATTCTACTGCCGGCATCGGGCAAATTCCAAATATACTAACAGGTTAAATACAAAAGAGTTGGCTGGATTAATTTTGGAAACTTATAAAAATAATGGTTTTTATCAAGCAGAAAGAAACAGTAATGGAAATTATGATATCGTAAGAAAAAGATTATCTGGAAAAATATTACCAAAATACAAGCAATACATTGATTCACTTAGATAATACTGGTGCTGGATTTAAAATTCAGCAGAGGAGAAAACAAATCAGAGCACAAGTTTCAGCCAGACAATGGAGAAGATAAAAGATGAATAAAAATATACTTTATATATTTTCTTTATTAATCACTATTGTTATTTTTTTTATATTTGAAAAGAATGTAATAAGCAAAATAAGTTTTAATTATAATAAAAAAGAATTCTTAATTAGTGATATAACGAATTTTAATTGGGATTATGTAAAACTGTATATAATCAATTCAGATTTCCAAAAAATTGTTTTTTATTATAAAGGTAAGATAGTTTTTGAGGAATTAATAGAACTAGACAGAGAAGGGAATGTTTTACCTCAATATCTATTTGATTCAGATTTGAAAAATGTTGAATATTACAAATGTGATTACAAGAATGGCAAGATGCAACTTTTAAAAAAAGAAAAATTACATTCTTTTGATAGATATTTTTATTATTATAAACCTATAAACTGTAGGCCGAAACTTTTGTAAAACTATCCGTCGTCATTACTGCCTAGGCGGTAATCTATTTTCGGTAGTGTTCCAAAAAGTATGATTATAAAAACGGTCAAATCTAATTTTTTCATAAAATCCAGCAGAGTAAGGTAGAAAAAAAACACCCAAATTGGCTATAATCCCGACAAACACACTCAAGGACAACAACATGGCAGCCTCGCCCGAAGCAAAATTCACCGAAGAAAAGATTTTGTGGGTCAAACACCACACGCCGAAACTCATCACTTTCGCCATCAGCCGTCCCAAATCCTACCGTTTTAAAGCCGGACAGTTCTCCCGACTCGGTTTCTACGAAGGGGAAGGCTTTATTTGGCGTGCCTACTCCATCGTTTCCGCAGAATATGCCGACACGCTCGAATATTTTGCCGTACTCATCCAAGACGGCCCTATGTCGGCCCGTTTCGCCAAAATGCAACAGGGCGACACCATCCTGCTCGATAAAAATGCCACCGGCTTCCTCCTGCCCGAACGCTTCCCCGACGGCAAGGATTTGGTGATGCTCTGCACCGGCTCCGGCATCGCCCCCTTCCTTTCCATTCTCGAACAACCCGAAATCCGGCAGCGTTTCGATACCGTCAACCTGATACATTCCGTATCTTTTCCCGAAGAATTGATTTTCAACGACCGGCTCGCCGCATTGTCCGAACATCCCCTGGTAGGCGAATACGGACACTCGTTCCGTTTCGTCCCTGTTACCACCCGTGCCGCCAATTCCGACGGATTGGGCGGCAAACGCATTCCCGAACTCTTAAAAAACGGCAGCATCGAACAGGCACTGCATACCAAGTTCACCCCGGAATCCACACGGTTTATGATTTGCGGCAACCCGGAAATGGTCAAAGACACTTTCCAAACGCTGCTCGACATGGGTTACGCCATGCACCGCAACCGCATTCCCGGTCAAATCATGATGGAAAACGGCTTCTAAAAACCACCCTGCTTGTCCGATGCCTTCGGATGGAAGGGCAAACCGACACGGCACGAAAACCGCCTCGGCAAAAATGCCGTCTGAAAAAGTTCAGACGGCATCTTCGGACACATTACCTGCAAACGGCAACACATTCCAACCCAAACCGATTAGGCAATCAATACGAACGGCTGTTTACATACTTACCGGCTTTCACCAACCGGTATCGATTTAACCGATTTCCTTAATATTTTTCCTGTCCGTTTTAAACTTCGCCTTAAACACATCCGGTAAATCTTTATCGAAATACCAAAGCCCGTCATCCATTTCCAATGCACCGCCCATTCCATGCAGAACAACTTTTTTCCCCGTTAAAGGATCAGTTTCGGTAATTTCCACCTCATGCATTTTCCCCCAATCCAAAACAGGCAACTTGTGTGCAAACGCCAAAACCTGTTCGTCAGAACGGCCGCACGCTTCATCGCATTTGTCCGAAACATATACGGGACAAGGCTCATCCTCTGCATAACCGTCCGGCAGGATACCGGCTGCAACAGGACACAATCCGTATGTTTCCGCCCACGACGACAAAGCCCGTCTCGCCGCCTTTTTATTGGCAAACAGTCCGGTAGGCGGATGTTCTGTCAAACCATTTTTCAATACGACGGTTTTTGCCTTCAAGATGCCGTCTAAACCTTTTTCAAACCTGACCGTCGTAAATGTTTTCAGCAGATTTTTGGCAGATACGTAACAATCCGCCCCATAATGCCCGACCAATTCCGCTTTAACCTTATGTACATGCAGCCTGCCCAATGCGGGAAAAAACCGAACCTCCTCCGTATTGCACCAATCAAACGGGGCTTTTCCGGAATCCAACAAAGCCGCAACCTCGCTATATGCCCGTTCAAACGTACCGATGTAATTTACTTTCCCTCCGCTGTCGAAACAGGCAAGCACCCCCATACCGTCCGGCAAGCCGTACAGCTGTTCCCTCAACCGTTCGGGCAGCGCGGCAGGCAGCGGTTTCGGATTCATCAAACGGAAACACTGCCTGATCCATGCCTCAACCCCATGTTCCGACAGACTGTATTCCAAATAATCGCACAACGCCGACACATCCGCCATCGCACGATGCCTGTCTTCCACAACAATCCCCAACCTTTCGATGATACTGTCCAGGCTGTGCTTGTAAAATTGCGGATACAGACACCGGGACAGTTGCACACTGCACAAAGCAGGCGATGAGAATCCGATACCCGCACGATGAAACTCATGCTTTAAAAACGTATAGTCAAAACGGCTGTTATGTGCAACCAGCACACAACCCTTCAATACCGAAAACAACTCGCCGGCAATCTCTGCAAAAACAGGCGCATCGGCAACCATGCCGTCTGAAATCCCCGTCAGCTCCGCCACAAACTGCGGAATCGGTTTTTGAGGATTAACCAGCCACTCATGCCTCACCACCCTTCCCTGCTCAAACTTGACCAAAGCCACTTCGGTTACCCTGTCTTCATACAGATTGCCGCCCGTCGATTCCAAATCAACCACGGCAACAGGCATTCCAAACCGTAAAAATACCTTTTCCAGCAAGGGCCAGCGAGAAGCAACAATCATTTTATTCTCTTTAAATTCAAACAACAAACCGATATTTTACACTTTTAAGGCATTTCATCCAACAAAACAATTGACAGAATCCGATGATTACCCTAAAATTCAAATCTTTCTTGCAGCGCACCCGTAGCTCAGTTGGATAGAGTATCTGGCTACGAACCAGAGGGTCGGGCGTTCGAATCGCTCCGGGTGCGCCAGTAAGAAAATACAATATGCGCCCATCGTCTAGCGGTTAGGACATCGCCCTTTCACGGCGGTAACCGGGGTTCGATTCCCCGTGGGCGTGCCAAATTCCAAATCCCCGAGATTATCCCTCGGGGATTTTTTATTGCCTCGGCAACTCGTTACCATATCTTTACCTATCCCCTTCATCGTAATCACAGACACAATCGAATCATATTCAAACCTTTACCTTATAAACCAATACCCTATAACCGAATGCGGTGTCCGTCCAACATTTTACCCGATTGAAACGCCTGATATATTGCACCCCATCAACGTGGCATTACTTTTCTTAACAATCCCCTTTAACAGCAACTGACTAGGACTTTTTTATGCCATCATCAAATTTATAGTGGATTAACTTTAAACCAGTACGGCGTTGCCTCGCCTTGCCGTACTATTTGTACTGTCTGCGGCTTCGTCGCCTTGTCCTGATTTAAATTTAATCCACTATAATATTTTCTTTCCCGATTGAAACAAGCGTAACAGAATATGCCCGAAGCTCCTTCTGCTTTTCTATTTACCACTGCAATATTTAGAGTATAATACCAAATTTGAGCAATGGTTCTAAAACAGTTAGAACCATTTTTCATGAGCCTGACTGATTCGTATACTCGGAGAAACTGATGCAGAATATTTTTGACCCTTTGATTATTCGTGGAAAATCCCTTATCCCCATCGTGCAAGGCGGTATGGGGGTCGGTGTTTCCGCATCGGGTTTATCTAGCGCGGTGGCGCGTGAAAACGGTATCGGAACGATTGCCAGTGTGGATTTACGCCACCTTCACGAAGACCTGCTCGCCGAATCCCAAATCAATCCGAGTGAAGAGAAATATACGTCTTTGAACTGTACCGCATTAGACAGGGAAATCCAAAAAGCCAAAAGTGCTTCAGAGGGAAAAGGACTGATTGCGGTCAACGTGATGAAGGCGGTCAAAGACCACGCCGCGTATGTCCGCCAGGCTTGCGAATCAGGGGCGGATGCGGTCGTGATGGGCGCAGGTCTGCCTTTGGACCTGCCGGAAATGACCGAGGGCTATCATAAAGATGTCGCGCTGCTGCCGATTCTGTCCGAATCGCGCGGCATCAATATCGTTTTGAAACGTTGGATGAAAAAAGGCATATTGCCCGATGCGATTGTGGTCGAACATCCCGCCCACGCGGCCGGACATTTGGGTGCATCAACCGTTGAAGGCGTAAACGATGCTAAATTCGACTTCAAACGTGTGATTGAGGAAACGTTTGAAGTTTTCAAAAGTTTAGGGCTGGAAAGCGAAAAAATCCCGCTTATTCTTGCGGGAGGCATGGCAAATTTTGAAAAAGTCAAAACCGCCCTAAAGAACTGGGGAGCCTCCGCCGTTCAAATCGGTACGGCTTTTGCCGTTACCGAAGAAGGAGATGCGCACCTTAACTTCAAAAAAACGCTCGCCGGTGCGGAAACTGAAAAAGTAGTCGAATTTATGTCTGTTGCCGGTTTGCCGGCGCGCGGTGTCCGCACCAAATTCCTAGACAGCTACATCAAGCGTGAAAGCAAACTTCAGGCAAACGCCAAAGCTGACCCGCGCCGCTGTACCCAAGGTTTAAACTGCCTGACCAGTTGCGGCCTGCGCGACGGGCTTTCCAAAGCCGGACAATTCTGCATTGATATCCAGCTTGCCGCCGCATTCCGTGGAGAAGTAGATAAAGGCCTGTTCTTCAGAGGTAAAGACCCTCTTCCCTTCGGCAATGCCATCCGCACCGTCCGCGAGACGATACAATATCTGCTGACGGGGAGCGAACCTGTTGCAACGCTCGGACGCTGACATCAGGTAGGATTTGATTTGCAAACAAAATGCCCTCTGAAGGGCTTTCAGACGGCATTTTTCAGGTTGTGTTCCGGAATAGTGTTGAAAAAACGGAGAAAAATAAAAAACGTTTTTATGTGAACAAAACGCCTTCCGCATTGTGTCGGGCATACAACACAAATGCCGTCTGAAGCCCTTCAGACGGCATTTTTCAGGCTGCGTTTCGGAATGGGTGTTAAAAAATAAACGGGATGAGATACATTTATTTTCGTCCGATAAATCAGACCATCACGCCGAATAATCAAACAATGCCTGCCCGACATTGCATATAACAAACCAATGCAATGAAAACACGGCTTTTTTATTTGCTTCCGGCATTATTGAAAAGTTTGTCCATCGGGGTCAGATCGACCGCATTGCCTTGGCTGGTAATCCATTTGTTTTCCACGCGCCACACGCCTGCCGCGTCCTCCACGCGCACATACCAGTGGTTGGTCGGCGGAAGGGTTTTGAACACCGCCTCATATTCCGCCCTGCCGTTCTGCGCACTACCGACAGGCTTAAGGTTTACGGTTTGATCGTCCACCTTGCGGGTCGGATGCATCAGCAGCAGGTTCAAAGGCTGTTTGCCGTCAAATTCGCCGCTGACGAATACCTTTGCCGCATTCATATCGGGGGAAATGAGGACCTGTACCCCGATATGCCGTCTGACGGCTTCTTCATCCCGATGAAGCTGGATGTCGATATGCTTGCCGTCCTTATAATAATCGTCCGTAACCAAATCTGTCGCGTGCTGCTGTGCGACAAAAAACATGGCGACGCTGGCGATGACGACAAAAATCGGACCCGCCATCAAGACCCACGGCCAGACGTGTTTGTACCAAGGCTTGATTGGATTGTTTTGAGACACGGTTATTCTCCGATAAAGGTTGCGTCTTCTTCCAAAACAACCGGCTTGCCGTCTGATGCACCGCTTTCCCGGTATTGGAAGATAAACTCGATAGGATGACTGCCTTTGTCCGCGTATTCCGGAATGGTAGACACTTGTACAGGAAGGGTTACTGTTTCGCGCGGAGCCACTTTTATACCGCCTTCAGGCAGCCCGGTCAGGGCGATTTCGTCAAATCCTTTGACACTTGCGGTAATCAGCTGTTCTTTTTCGCTGTTGTTGATGATACGCAGGCTGTATGCGTTTTCCAGCCAGCCTTTGGCGTTTTCGCGCACCATTACGCCACGGTCTTTCAAAATATCGACTTCGACCATTTTGCGCGTGGACAAACCGACCAAAAAGGCGGCAATAACCACTGCCAACACCGCGCCGTAACCTGCCACGCGTGGTCTGAGCAGCCGTTTTTTAATGTCTTTTTCGGCATATTCGTGTTCCAGCGCGCTTTCGGTCGTATAACGGATTAATCCGCGCGGATAGCCCATTTTGTCCATAATCTCATCGCACGCGTCGATACAGGCGGCGCAGCCGATACATTGGTATTGCAGACCATTGCGGATGTCGATGCCGACAGGGCAGACTTGGACGCACATCGCACAGTTGATGCAGTCGCCCAAACCCGCCTCTTCCTTGTTGACCGTTTTCTTGCGGGCTCCGCGCGGTTCGCCGCGTTCCGCGTCATAAGAAACAATCAGCGTGTCCTTGTCGAACATCGCGCTTTGGAAACGTGCATACGGACACATATGCAGGCACACTTTTTCGCGCATAATATGGGCGAAGAAGAAGGTCATAAAGCCGTAAAACGCTGCGGCAAACATCGCGCCGCCGCCTGCTACTCCGGTGAATAAATCGGGAACGAACTGGCGGATGGGGACAAACCAGCCTGCAAACGTGATGCCCGTCCACGCGCAGACAAGGAAAATCAACAGGTATTTGGTGGCTTTGATGCGGGTTTTAGTGAAATTCCACGGCGATTTTTCCAGTTTCAGGCGTTTGTTTCTATCGCCTTCGACCAGGTTGTCGATCCACAGCATGATTTCCGTGTAAACCGTTTGCGGGCAGGAATAGCCGCACCACAGTCGCCCTGCAATCGTCGTCCACCAAAACAGCCCGAAGGCGCAAATCATCAGCAGCAGAGCAAGGTAAATCAAATCGCCCATCCCCAACGACAATCCGAAAATGAAGAAATGCCGTTCGGGGATATTGAAAACGACAGCCTGCCTGCCACTCCAGTTGAACCACGGAATGACGTAAAACACAAACTGGGTCGCCAACACTGCGGCGATACGCAATTTGGCAAACCGCCCTTCCGCTTTTTTCGGATGGATGCGTTCGCCTTCGGGATGGATTTGAATCACGCTGGCACGCGGATCAAACGTTTTTTTCACTTTCGGTGCGGCTTTTGTTTTTTCGGACGGGCTGTGCTCGGGTTCCGGATTACCGGCTTGATTTTCCGTGGTCATGCTACGTTCCTTGATTTTTGATTAATGGTTTGTCCGTCATGGCTACTGTTTTCTTTTCAGACGGCATTTTGCTTTTTTTGATGTCTTTACGTTTTGATATTTCCAGAAAATATATTTTTCTCAAAATACACTCTTGCTATTGTACAACTTTATGCACTTATTGATACGCAAAAAGATAAATATCCGAACAATACCGCCCCAAATGCACCTCCCCTTCACGGACAAAGCCATATATGCTGAAAACTTCCTTATTTGAATATAATTAAAAAACAACGGGTAAGAAATAAATAGGCAAATGACTGCAAAAAACGTCGATATCCCATCATAAACAAACACTATTTATTTAATAAATAATTTGTAACACTTTGTTTTCAAAAGTATAGAAACACCTTTCACATCCAAGCTGAAACCGATATCCCGATACCCGGAGCATATATCCTTCCGGCACAGCCGTACCGCCCGCTCCTCCTTTTCTTGAAAGCATATGCAAATCGGGCGATAATCAACGCCTTCTGACCATCCACTTATCCAAAACACCAGCAAGGAAGATACAAAATGTCTCAACTGGCAAACGCAATCCGCTTCCTCTCCGCAGATGCCGTTCAAAAAGCAAATTCCGGCCACCCCGGCGCGCCTATGGGCATGGCGGAAATGGCAGAAGTATTGTGGACGAAATTCCTGCATCACAATCCCGCCAACCCCAAATTCTACAACCGCGACCGCTTCATCCTCTCCAACGGCCACGCGTCCATGCTGTTGTACAGCCTGCTGCACCTGACCGGCTACAACCTGAGCATTGAAGACTTGAAAAACTTCCGCCAACTGCACAGCAAAACCCCCGGACACCCCGAATACGGCTACACCGACGGCGTGGAAACCACGACCGGCCCGTTGGGGCAAGGGATTGCCAACGCAGTGGGTATGGCATTGGCGGAAAAAATCCTTGCCGCCGAATTTAATAAAGACGGTTTGAACATCGTCGATCATTACACCTACGTCTTCATGGGCGACGGCTGCCTGATGGAAGGCGTATCGCACGAAGCCTGCTCGCTCGCCGGCACTTTGGGTTTGGGCAAACTGATTGTTTTATATGATGACAACAATATTTCCATCGACGGCAAAGTGGACGGCTGGTTTACTGAAAACATCCCGCAACGCTTTGAAAGCTACGGCTGGCACGTCGTTCCCAACGTAAACGGTCATGACACCGCCGCCATTCAAGCCGCTGTCGAAGCCGCCCGCGCCGAAACCGGCAAACCGTCCATCATCTGCTGCAAAACCTTAATCGGCAAAGGCAGTGCCAACAAAGAAGGCAGCCACAAAACCCACGGCGCGCCTTTGGGTGCGGACGAAATCGAAGCCACGCGCAAACATTTGGGTTGGGCATATCCTGCGTTTGAAATCCCGCAAGAAATTTACGATGCGTGGAATGCCAAAGAACAAGGCGCGAAACTGGAAGCGGAATGGAACGAACTGTTCGCGCAATACCAAGCCAAATATCCTGCCGAAGCCGCAGAATTTGTGCGCCGTATGGATAAAAAGCTGCCGGAAAACTTTGACGGGTACGTTCTGACGGCATTGAAAGAAGTGTGCGCCAAAGCCGAAACCATCGCCACCCGCAAAGCCAGCCAAAACAGCATCGAAATCCTCGCTAAAGAGCTGCCTGAACTGGTGGGCGGTTCTGCCGACCTGACCCCGTCCAACCTGACCGACTGGTCAAACAGCGTCTCCGTTACCCGCGACAAAGGCGGCAACTACATCCACTACGGCGTGCGCGAGTTCGGTATGGGCGCGATTATGAACGGCTTGGTATTGCACGGCGGCGTAAAACCCTTTGGCGCGACCTTCCTGATGTTCAGCGAATATGAACGCAACGCCTTACGCATGGCGGCACTGATGAAAATCAACCCCGTGTTCGTGTTCACCCACGATTCCATCGGTCTCGGCGAAGACGGCCCGACTCACCAACCCATCGAGCAAACCGCCACCCTGCGCCTGATTCCGCACATGGACGTATGGCGGCCGTGCGACACCGCCGAATCCTTGGTCGCTTGGGCGGAAGCGGCAAAAGCCGAAGACCATCCGTCCTGCCTGATTTTCAGCCGCCAAAACCTGAAATTCCAAGTGCGCAACGAACAACAACTGAACGACATCAAACGCGGCGGCTACGTTATCAGCGAAGCCCAAGGCAACGCCCAAGCCGTCATCATTGCCACCGGTTCTGAAGTTGAGTTGGCTCTGGAAGCGCAAAAAGCCCTCGCCGCGCAAAACATCGCCGTGCGCGTCGTGTCCATGCCGTCCACCAACGTATTCGACCGCCAAGACGCCGCCTATCAAGCCGCCGTCCTGCCCGAAGGCCTGCCGCGCATCGCCGTAGAAGCCGGACACGCCGACGGCTGGTACAAATATGTCGGGCTGAACGGCGCAGTCGTCGGCATCAACCGCTTCGGCGAATCCGCCCCTGCCGATCTGCTGTTCAAAGAATTCGGCTTTACCGTGGACAATGTGGTTGATACTGTGAAATCCATGCTGTAAACCGCATCCGCCGCATCAAATGCCGTCTGAACGCTTTTCAGACGGCATTTTTTTGCCCTCCCGCCTTGACGCTTCCTCATTCCGCCAATCTCCATTATAATATTTGCGAATCACTCTTATTCACATTTCAAAAGGAGAAACGTATGAACACCCGCACCGAACACGACACGATGGGCAATGTCGAAGTCCCGTCCGAAGCCTATTGGGGCGCGCAGACCCAGCGCAGCCGCAACAATTTCAAAATCGGCGGCGAAACCCTGCCGCAGCCGCTGATTTATGCTTTGGCGTTAGTGAAAAAAGCCGCCGCCGCCACCAATGCTTCCCTCGGCAGGATTAAGCCCGAACAGGCGGATTTGATTACGCAGGCGGCGGACGACGTGTTGAACGGCAAGCTCGACGGGCAGTTCCCCTTAGTGGTCTGGCAGACCGGCTCCGGCACGCAGTCCAATATGAACATGAACGAAGTGCTGGCGAACCGCGCCAACGAAATCGCCGGTACGGGTTTCGCGGCGTACCGGCCCGTCCATCCTAACGACCATGTGAACCACGCGCAATCGACCAACGACGCGTTCCCGACCGCCATCCACGTCGCCGCCGCGATTGAAATCAACCGCCACCTTATTCCGGCGGTAAAAGCCTTGCGCGATACATTGGACAAAAAAGCCCAAGCCTTCGCCCCCATCGTCAAAATCGGCCGCACCCATTTGCAGGACGCAACGCCGCTGACTTTGGGACAAGAATTTTCCGGCTACGTTTCCCAGCTCGACCACGGCTTAGGCCGTCTGAACGACGCGCTCAAAGGTTTGTACGAACTCGCCTTGGGCGGCACGGCGGTCGGTACGGGCTTGAACAGCCATCCCGAATACGCCGAAAAAGCCGCCGCCAAACTCGCCGAATTGTCCGGCCTGCCGTTTGTCAGCGCGCCGAACAAATTTGAAGCCTTGGGCGGACGCGATGCCGCCGTTGCCGCTTCGGGCGCACTGAAAACGCTGGCGGCAAGCCTGAACAAAATCGCTAACGACATCCGCTGGCTGGCAAGCGGCCCGCGCTGCGGCTTGGGCGAAATCAAAATCCCCGAAAACGAACCGGGTTCGTCCATCATGCCGGGCAAAGTCAACCCGACCCAATGCGAAGCGATGACCATGGTGTGCTGCCAAGTGTTCGGCAACGACGTTACCATCGGTATGGCGGGCGCGTCGGGCAATTTCGAGCTGAACGTCTATATGCCCGTTATCGCCTACAACCTCTTGCAATCCATCCGCCTGTTGGGCGATGCGTGCAACAGCTTCAACGAAAACTGCGCCGTCGGCATTGAACCTGTGCCGGAAAAAATCGACTATTTCCTGCACCATTCCCTGATGCTGGTTACTGCGTTAAACCGCAAAATCGGTTACGAAAACGCCGCCAAAGTCGCCAAAACCGCTTACAAAAACGACAAATCGTTGCGCGAAACTGCCGTTGGGTTGGGCTTGCTGACGGGCGAAGAGTTTGACGAGCTGGTCGTCCCCGCCGATATGGTTCATCCGCGCTAATCCTTCCCTCAAATAAAAATGCCGTCTGAAGCCTCGTTCAGACGGCATTTTCCGTTGCCTGCAAACTAGCGGCGTTTGAACAGCCTGTCCCCCACCGCCGCCGTAACCGCGCCCCCGACCACGACGAGTGCGCCGGCATAACCCAAACCGTTCATATCCGGCGCGGCAAAAGTATCAGGCATCACATAATGCCCGAGCAAAGAAAATATTACGGTAAACACGGGGAGCAAGGTTGTTACCACGCTGACTTTGGAAGCCTCCCAATGTTTCAACGCCTCGCCGAACGAGCCGTAACCGATTAACGTATTCAAGCAGCAATACACAAAACAAACCCATGCCAACGTACCGTCCAAACTTCCGATGTGTGCCGGTTCGGCAAACGGCAGGAAGACGGCGGCGCTTGCCGCATAAATCAACAGCAGAATCTGTTGCGGGCCGAATTGCGCCGACAGCAGCTTTTGCGCCACGGCATAACACACCCAGGCCATACTGCCTGCCGCGCACAGCAACACGCCCTTCGCATACGCGCCCAAACCCGACAATTCGCCGAATTTGTCGTTAAAAAACATAAGCAAACCGACAAGCAGCAAAACCAAACCGATTTTCTGTGCGGCAGTCATCCAGTCTTTAAACACCAATACGCCGACAACAATCATCGTAAACGGCGAAATCTGCCACAAAACCTGCGTCGTAGTCGGCGAAATATAATGCAGCCCTTGGGCAATCAGCACAAAGTTTGCCGAAATGCCCGCCACGCCGAGCAGCAGCAGCCTGAATGACCGCCAAGAAAAATCCCGCCGCTTCGGCAGCCGCCCGCCCAATGCCAGCAAAACAAACAATACCGTCGCAGCCACGGTAAAACGCACCCACACCAGCGTCGGCGCATCGACAAACTTCAATACCTGCCGCACGGCAATCGGCAGCGTCCCCCACGTCATCGCCGCCAAAAGTGCCAACGCGAAGCCTAGGAGCGGCCTTTGGTTTTCCATCCTGATTTCCCCATTTTTAAACAACCGTATTGCCGGACGATGCCGGTTTGCCGCATCGGGCAATGATGGTTCAAGCGTTTGGCGTTTGATTCCAACCTTTTGATTTCAAACAAACCGGCTGAAGCCCGACTATTGCTTCGCGCTATTTGGAAACACCGCCTGAATTTTAAAATATAGTGGATTAACAAAAACCGGTACAGCGTTGCCTCGCCTTAGCTCAAAGAGAACGATTCTCTAAGGTGCTGAAGCACCAAGTGAATCGGTTCCGTACTATCTGTACTGTCTGCGGCTTCGTTGCCTTGTCCTGATTTTTGTTAATCCACTATACCGTCTGAAAACAGCGGGGGCGTGCGGCAGGTATCACTGCCTCAAAACGCCAGAACGGCGCAATCGCAACGTTCCGCCCAACGCAAGGGGCGGCAACAAGCCGACACAAATGCAAAAAAGAGAAACCCTGCCCCGTAAGGTTTAAGGTTTCTCCATCCTTTATGATTTCCCTCCGCGAGGATGTGCTGCCGTAAAATTCAGAACGGGATGTCGTCGTCAATGTCCTCGACCGGGGCGGCGGCCGGCACGGGTTGGCGGCGCGGCGCGGCTGGTGCTTCTTGGGGATGGGACGGCGCGTCGGGAGCGGGCTGCCGGCTTTGCTGCGCGGGGCGTTGGTAAGCCTCCTGACTCTGACCGTAACCTTCCTCGTAAGGCACGCCGCCGCTGTTTTCATTTCGACTGCCAAGCATTTTCATTTCGTTGGCGACAATATCATAGGCAGTACGTTCGATACCGTCTTTACCTTGGTATTTGCGGCTTTGGATTCTGCCTTCCAGATAAACCAGCCCGCCTTTTTTGAGGTATTGGCCGGCAATTTCCGCCAATTTGCGGTACATCGTGATGTTGTGCCACTCAGTACGCTCTACACGTTGGCCGTTGCGGTCGTTCCAAGTTTCGCTGGTGGCGACGCTGAAATTACAAACCGCCTCGCCGTTGGGCATATAGCGCACTTCGGGATCGCGTCCGAGGCGGCCGATGAGGATGACTTTGTTCAATGACATTTTTTAAACTCCTGTGATGATTTTTTCAGCGGCAGCCTGATCGAAACCCTTCTGCAACACTTTGAGATAGACGGTCTGCCTGTCGAAACTGAAACCGATGTCTTCCACGCCTTCGAGTTGCGACAAGGCGCGTTGCAAACCGTCTCGATTGCCCTGCCATACGCCGCCGACAGGGTAACTGAGGTTTTTGACGGGCTTGGGCGCGGGCGATAAAACGGCAATTACCAGCCACAGCAGCATCAATATGCTGCAAAAGGCAAACACGCCGGAAAAGCCGTATTTTTGAAACAGCAAGCCGCCTGCCGCGCCGCCGGCAAACAGTCCGAGCGACTGCATCGTGTTGTACACACCCATCGCCGTACCCTTCAGGTCGGACGGCGCGATTTTGGAAACCATAGACGGCAGGCTCGCTTCCAACACATTAAAACCGATAAAGTAAACAACCAAATAAGCGGTAATCAAGCCTACCGAGCGCATACCGGACAGCAAACCGAGCTGCGCCGCCGCGATGCAGACGATGCCCAAAACAAAAACCTGTTTGAGCTTGTTGCGCGTCTCGCCGACGATAATCAGCGGAACCATTATCACCAAACCGGCAACGGTAGAAGGAAGATATACTTTCCAATGCTGTATTTTTTCCAAACCGAGCTGAGTCATCGCGAAAGGCAGCGCGGTAAACAATGCCATTTGTGCGGCATGCAGGGCGAAAATGCCGAAATCGAGCGTCAGCAGCCGGCGGTTTTTCAAAACTTCGCCTATGCGCGAAGGCTGCGCCTGCGTGTCCTCATGCAGCTTGGAAACTTCGGGATCGGGAGTCATCCACGCCACCACGCCGATGCTGATAACGGTCAAAATACCGGTCAGCAGGAACAAGCCGCGTACGCCCACCGCGTCGGCAATCACAGGGGCAACGACGAGGCTGACCGAAAACGTCAGACCGATACTCAAACCGATCATCGCCATTGCGCGGGTACGCACGCCGTCGCGCGTCAAATCCGCCAGCAGCGCGGTAACCGCCGCACTGACCGCTCCCGCACCCTGTATAGCACGGGCGGCAACCAATAAGGGCAATGTATCGGCGGCGGCGGCAAGGAAGCTGCCCGCTGCAAAGACGACCAGCCCCGCATAAATGGTTTTCTTGCGTCCGAACTTGTCGGAAGCGATGCCCAAAGGCAGTTGCAGCAGAGCCTGCGTCAGCCCGTAAATGCCCATTGCCAGCCCGACCAGCGTTTTGTTGCCTTCCGCGCCGGGCAGCGAGGCGGCGTACACCGCCAATACGGGCAGCACGAGGAACATACCCAGCATACGCAGCGCGTACACGCCGGAAAGCGTCGTACTGGCGCGCCATTCGTGCGGAAACATTTGGATGCGGTTATCTCTTGCCATCATATTTTTTCAGACGGCATCAACAGTTGCAATGCCGTCTGAACTTCCAGTGAACAGATTTTCGGATTATACAGGATTCGCCGTATTTCGGTTGCGGCGCGGGTTCAAAATCAGTGCCACTGCCAGCGGTTGCGCCACGCGCCCAAAACGGCATTCGGATACTTATTGCTGCCCAAGCTGCCGTTAAAACGGGCAAGTGCACGGACGATGTTGCCTTTTTCAAGGTTCTGGTAATGGCGCAGAATCGTGCAGCCGTAACGCAGGTTGGTGCGGATGTCGAACAGGTTGTGCGCCGGTTTGCCGATGTAGTTTTTCCAAAATGGCATAACCTGCATCAGACCGCGCGCGCCGACACCGCTGATCGCATACTGGCGGAACGCGCTTTCCACCTCAATCAGCCCCAACACAATCTGCGTATCCAAACCGGCCCGACTGCTTTCATACTGGATATTGACCAGCAGCCTGCGCCGCTCCTCCTCATCGGGGACAAACCTTGCCAAACGTGCCGACATGGCAGACAACCAACGCTCGCCCTCTTTCGGATCGTCAAACACCAGCCTCGGCGGATTTATGCTGCCGACGGAACTCCTCATCACGGAAGCCACATCGTCGGCAAGCGTTTCTTCACGTTGCGCGCCGGCTTGTGCCAGCGGGCTGAGCAACAACGCACCAGCGGCACACAACAGGCGGCGTCGGTACGTGTTGACGGATAAATTATCGGTCGTTTTGTTCATAGGGAATGGGGCGCGTCCGGACGTTTCAGACGGCATTAAATATTCAAACAGACATAATTGCTTTCAATGCGAAAAACCGCGCACAAAATCCAAACACGGCATATCGCCCTGCCCTTTTCAGGCAAATCTCGATTTTACCGCTCTCAAGAACGCTTGTCCAAACAGGCACAGGCAACACCGCCCGGGCATTTCCCGTTTTCACCGGCTATCTGTCGTCCAGATTGTGCAGCAGCACCATCAGCGCATCACGCTTTTCGGGCGGCAGCAGGCGGAAATATTTCAACAGCAGTGCTTCCTGCGGCGAAACCGCACCTTCCGTGCCGGAGAGCCTGCCGTGGCGCAGCCATTCCGCGCTAGTATCCAGCCATTTTGCCAGCGTCTCGATTTTATCCGGAGTCGGAATCGACCTGCCGACCAGCCAATGGTGGAACGCCTGCGTACTGACAGGCTGATTGGGATGGCGCAGGTTGAAGCGGTTGGCGAGGCTGGCATTGGACAGCTCGTCCAAACCCGCGAGGCGTATTGCTGTTTTCAAACGTTCGCTGAAATCGGTTTTATCTTGTTCGGTATGCATAATGGCGGATTATGAATAGCCGACTATTACCTTTTTTAAACAAAATAATTGATAGCATTAACAATTTGGTTGTCAGTAAAAGTAAATATGGGTATGATGGGAAGCGGTTTACACAACCATAAACTTATTTACTTATTTTCTGAAATTTTGGGGACTTATGATGACTTTGAACAAAGTTTTCGCATTGAGCATGATTACCTTGAGCCTGGCAGCTTGCGGCAGCAAACCTCCCAGCAGCACCCTGCCCAACACTAACCCGACTGTTACCAATCCGTCCAACAGCAACCAAACAAATAACGGCAATGCTGCTGCCAACAATGGCAACTCTGCCAATAGCGGTAACTCTGCCAATAGCGGTAACTCTGCCAATAGCGGCAACTCTGCCAATAGCGGCAACTCTGCCAATAGCGGCAACTCTGCCGATAGCGGTAACACCGCCGATAGCGGTAACACTGCCGCCAACAATCCTCCTCCGTTTACACTGACAAACGACACACCTAATTTTTCAGTCAGCGTCAGTGGATTGAAACGTGAGGCTGAAGGAGATGTGCGTAAGTTGGCTGCAGAATACGGTGTGGATGATGCAACTGTTTTGACTTACCAAGTCAGCACTCTGGGTCAAAATGCCAACAGCGGCTCTCTTGATTTGTCTAAAGCACCTTTGAAAACGCTGACCCGCGCTGCACATACAGAATCTGCACAGGTACGTGCAGAGGGTAAAACTTATACACTGACCCGCAGAGGCGAGTCCCATATCTACCGTCAGAATTATTCTCTGATTGCCGGCGTTAAACCGACTTCCTACTCAATTCAAGGAGATAGAGTGAATAAAACTGAGGCTATCCGTGATGAAGATTATCTGACCATCAAAGGTACACCGACTGAAGTTTTACCCACAGCCGGTAAAGCGACTTATTCCGGTGCTGCATTTGACGGACAAAATCAAGGCGTATTGAGCTACTCCGTCGATTTCAAGGAAAGAACGGGTGAGGGCAACATTACCGGCTTGGGTGAAAAAGTCGTCTTGAACAAGGGCAACATAACCAATATCGATCATAATAACGAAATTGATGGAAGCCACCTTCAAGGCTACGGTATTCAAGGCTCTTCTAATAAAGGTAATTACGCGCTCGGCTTCTTCGGTGCTAATGCCGAAGAAATCGTCGGAACTGTTGGTGATAGCAAAAATGACAAAATCGGCTTTGCCGGCTCCCGTTAATCCCGCCTGATACAAATGCCGTCTGAAACCGGAAACGGTCTTTCAGACGGCATTTCGACCATTTGACTGCGCGGTTTGCCCGTCCGGTCCCTTGCCCTGAAACTGTTTGACTTATGAAAAAATTTGCTTTGCTTCTTTTGTCCGTGCCGACGGCGGCCGTTTCCGAAACGCCCGTCTTACCTATACCCGTGTCGAAGCAGGTGTTCGTGGACGGCAAGTTCGACGATAGGATAGCGCCTGCCGAAAGGCTTGAAAGGGCTGACGAAACGGAAATTCCGGTTCTGCCGCTTGCTTCCTATGCCCCATCTTTTGACGAACAGATCGACAATGCCTTCCGCCTGTTGCAGCGTGCCGCGCCGAAGCGGGCTGCCGCGCCTGTTGTTGCGTCTGTCGGCAAGGCAGAAGAGACCGAAATCAAGCCTGTGGCAACACATAAGAAGTTTTCCAACGAGGCGGCTTTCGGTACGGGTGCGTCCGTGCCGTCTGAAACCCTTGCAGCCGGGGAAGCCGCCGAAGCCGTTTCAGACGGCAATGCCTCTCTTGCGGGTTTGGAAGAGCAGATCAACCGCGCCGTCGTCGCCCATGATTGGGACACGCTGCAAACGCTGCTGGCAAGCTATCGCGCCCTGCCGGATTTCAATCCGGTTCTGCACGATTACGCGCTGGGCGGTTTGCGCCGCAGCCAGTTGCGCCATGACGAGGCGGTGGCTTTGTATCGCGGCATTTTGGCGCAACAGCCCGATTTGGCGTATCCGCGTTTCGATTTGGGTGTAATGCTGTTTGAAAACAAACAGTACCGCGAGGCGAAGGCGGAATTGGAGCGAGCAAAACCCGATTTGCAGCCGCCGATGCAGCAGCTTGCCGACCGCTATCTTGCCGCCATAGACAAGGCTCAAGGCTGGAAGCCCGATGTGTCGCTGCAATACGAGCAAACGGACAATGTGAACAACGCTTCGTCCGAAAAAACGATTGAATTTGCGGGCAAAAGCTGGACAAAAACTGCCGACAGCCTGCCGCAAAAGGCGCATGGCATCCGCTACGACTTGGGCGTGTCGCGCGAAATCAATGCGGGCGGGCATCATTTCCTCTACGGCGGCATCAGCGGCGGCGGCGTGCATTATTGGGATAACAAAGATTTCAGCGAACAGAGCCTGCGCCTGTCGTTCGGCTATAAAAACCGTTCGGTAACGCGCTCGTTCGGCATCGTGCCGTTTGTCGAGCAAAACCTCTTAGGCGGCAGCCGATACAATTTCGTCGGCGGCTTCAATGCCGATTTCTCCCGACGCTTGAGCGAACGCTGGCGGTTGACGCTGAACGCGGGCAATATGTGGAAGCGTTATCAGGAAGACCGCACCGCCGCCCGATACGACAGCCATATGCCGCTGGCGGGCGCGACGCTGATGTATTCCGCGCCGAAAGACTGGCTGCTTTACGGCGGTGCGGACTGGTCGCACGACATAACGAAAGAGGCGGAACAAGCTTCCGTCCGCAAGGGTTTGCGTGTCGGCGCGGTCAAAACGTTCAATGGCGGCTTGGGTCTGCGGGCAAACCTGCGCTATACCCGCAGGACTTTTGATGCGCCCGGAACAATTGTGTACCGCTTCCCGCGCAAAGACCACGAATATCAGGCAAACCTGTCGTTGTGGCACGACAAAATCTCTTGGAAGGGATTTACGCCGCAACTCAATTTCCGCTATCTGAAAATCGACAGCAATATGAAAAGTTTTTACACACGCAAAAACATGCAGATTTTCATGAGCGTGGAAAAGGATTTCAAATAAGCGCAAAAAATGCCGTCTGAACGTTTTTCAGACGGCATTTTTTGCTGTCGGAAACATACCGTCGACAACATCCGTGAACAGAATCAAAAACAGCCGCATCATTTATTGTCAACGCCCGCGCCGTCAGAGTAACATTGCGTTTTTCCCCACCGGTATCCGCCATGACCACCAATCCCGCAAACGTCCTTGCCTCCGTCGATTTGGGTTCCAACAGTTTCCGCCTCCAGATTTGCGAAAACAACAACGGACAGTTGAAAGTCATCGATTCGTTCAAACAGATGGTCCGTTTTGCCGCCGGTCTGGACGAACAGAAAAACCTGAGTGCCGCCTCCCAAGAACAGGCTTTGGACTGCTTGGCAAAATTCGGCGAACGCCTGCGCGGCTTCCGTCCCGAGCAGGTGCGCGCCGTGGCAACCAATACATTCCGCGTCGCCAAAAACATCGCAGATTTCCTTCCCAAGGCCGAAGCGGCACTGGGTTTCCCCATCGAAATCATCGCCGGACGCGAAGAGGCGCGGCTGATTTATACCGGCGTGATTCACACCCTCCCCCCCGGCGGCGGCAAGATGCTGGTTATCGACATCGGCGGCGGTTCGACAGAATTTGTCATCGGTTCGACGCTGAATCCCGACATTACCGAAAGCCTGCCCTTGGGCTGCGTTACCTACAGCCTGCGCTTCTTCCAAAACAAAATCACCGCCAAAGACTTCCAAGCCGCCATTTCCGCCGCCCGCAACGAAATCCAGCGCATCAGCAAAAATATGAGGCGCGAAGGTTGGGATTTCGCCGTCGGCACATCGGGTTCGGCAAAATCCATCCGTGATGTGCTTGCCGCCGAAATGCCCCAAGAGGCGGACATTACCTACAAAGGTATGCGCGCCCTCGCCGAACGCATCATCGAAGCCGGTTCGGTCAAAAAAGCCAAATTTGAAAACCTGAAACCGGAACGCATCGAAGTTTTTGCCGGCGGGCTTGCCGTGATGATGGCGGCGTTTGAGGAAATGAAACTCGACAGGATGACCGTAACCGAAGCCGCCCTGCGCGACGGCGTGTTTTACGATTTGATCGGGCGCGGTTTAAACGAAGATATGCGCGGACAAACGGTTGCCGAGTTCCAACACCGCTACCACGTCAGCCTCAATCAGGCGAAACGCACCGCCGAGACCGCGCAAACCTTTATGGACAGCCTCTGCCACGCTAAAAACGTTACGGTTCAAGAACTTGCCTTGTGGCAACAGTATCTCGGACGTGCCGCCGCGCTGCACGAAATCGGTTTAGACATCGCCCACACGGGATATCACAAACATTCCGCCTACATCCTCGAAAACGCCGATATGCCGGGCTTTTCACGCAAGGAACAAACCATACTCGCCCAACTGGTCATCGGTCATCGCGGCGATATGAAAAAAATGGGCGGCATTATCGGCGGCAACGAAATGTTGTGGTACGCCGTTTTGTCGCTGCGCCTTGCCGCCTTGTTCTGCCGTTCGCGCCAAGACCTGTCTTTCCCGAAAAATATGCAGTTGCGCACGGATACGGAAAGCCACGGCTTCATCCTGCGTATTGACAGGGAATGGCTGGAACACCACCCCCTGATTGCCGACGCATTGGAATATGAAAGCGTCCAATGGCAAAAAGTCAATATGCCGTTTAAAGTTGAAGCCGTCTGACCTTGCGGGGCAAATGCCGTCTGAACAGGATTCAGACGGCATTTGCCTATCCGCAACACCCAAAAAACCGACTGCCTTGTATCTGGCCGATTTGCCACTCCAAGCAAAAACCTGCTTAATAAAGCAAAAGAACTATATGACCAAACAAGAAAGATGTTTCTTGATTATTCAAACAAAATAAATTGTAAATTTATTATCTTGTTGTTTTCATTGGTTAT
>NZ_CATQFV010000024.1:0-226 GCF_958267435.1 Neisseria benedictiae | reverse complement strand
CTGGTTTAGGAATGAGAACACCGAAAGTGTTACCGAAAGAGGCCATGCACTTACTCTCTCCGTCGAGATTCTTTTGTTTTTTTGTTTTTGAAATGAAAAACTGGAATATTTGAGAAACTTGAGAAACTAAGTCAAAATGATTATGACTTTTTTAGAATGACATTGCAACAAAATTATAACAAATAAGAAACTGTAAACACAGTGTGTCTTAAGACGTTAAGAATAA
>NZ_CATQFV010000023.1:0-156 GCF_958267435.1 Neisseria benedictiae | reverse complement strand
CCCCATCCCCAACAGGAGCAAGCCGCCATGGCATTCAATAAAATCGCCCGTAAAAGCAGTGACTTCAGGATCGTCTTTACCGTCCCCGATTTCTGCTGGCCGCCCCCTCCTGCTCCACCAGTCGCACCACCCATCCCCTTCCCACTCTTCGCCGAC